>JAKOPX010000196.1 GCA_029778665.1 Bacillota bacterium
AACGGGGCAGAGACATTTTTGAAGGCGATGGGACATATGAAATTATACGGGAAGAGTCAGCTGTACCGGGTCAACGCGGAAGTCTGCGACGATCCTGAAGCGCAGGCGGTGGCGGGAACTGAGCAGTACGGCTTTCCCCTGGGATATATAGACGACAGATGGCGTTTCACTCACTTCGAACTGGCCAGGTAACGATTTGCTAATGAAAAAATCTTGATTCATCTATTGACATTAGAAAATTTTTGATTATAATTAAAATTAAGAATTATTCCTATTCTTGAGGTGCGTAAGTGACCAGGCAAAGGAAAACCATTTTGAATATAATCAAAACTTCCAATGAACATATGACGGCTGAGGAGATCTATATGAAAGCAAAGAAGGTCATGCCTTCCATTGCCATCGGGACCGTCTACAGAAACCTGGGCCTTATGACGGAAGCCGGGGAGATCAGGCGCATCCCGATCCCTGATTCACCTGACAGATACGACAAGTCGACGAAACCCCATGAGCATCTTGTCTGCCAGAAATGCGGAGAAGTGCATGATGTTTTTATCGATGGACTGATGGAATACCTGAGCCGGCAGACAGGAGTCGAAATCACCGGATATGACCTGAGCCTCAGATTTATTTGTGAAAACTGCAGAACACAGGACGACAAGAAAAAACCACAATAAACCTGGATATGCAAAACCAAAAATTCATATAAAAAGGAGAGTGTATTATGAACATTAAGGGAACGAAAACAGAAAAAATCTCAGAGAGGCTTTAGCCGGAGAATCCATGGCAAGGAACAAGTATACCTATTTCGCATCAGTGGCAAGAAAAGAAGGATATGAGCAGATCGCTGCCATATTCGAAGAAACAGCCAACAACGAGAAAGAGCATGCGAAACTCTGGTTCAAGGCTCTCGGCGAACTGGGAAACACGGCTGAAAACCTGCTCAGCGCAGCCAACGGTGAAAACTATGAGTGGACCGATATGTATGAACGCTTTGCAAAGGACGCTGAGGAAGAAGGCTTTACAGCTCTTGCAAAACAGTTCAGGATGGTAGCGGCGATAGAGAAGGCACACGAAGAAAGATACCGCAAACTTCTCAGCAACGTGGAGATGCAGAAGGTGTTCGAAAAGGCCGAGGAGACCATCTGGGAATGCCGCAACTGCGGACACCTTGTAATGGGCAAAAAGGCTCCCGAGGTCTGCCCGGTATGTGCACATCCGAAGAGCTTCTTCGAGGTCAGGAAGCAGAATTACTGATACTAATAAGGTCCATCCTGTCGAAACACCGTCTCATAACGCTCGGGACGGTGTTTTTTCTATTGCCTGTTAGAAAAAATTGTACGGGATATTACATGGAACAGGAAGACTTATTGTGCTATGATATTTATCAATGAGATTAACACTTATGCCTGAAAAGCAAGAAGGAAGAGATTTTATTGGTTATTTCACGACATCATGACCTGGATATGTGCAGCGGGCCGCTGTTAGGCAAGATGCTGGTATTCACCCTGCCTATAATGGCGATGAACATCCTGCAGCTGCTGTTCAACGCTGCCGATATGATCATCATAGGACAGTTTTCAGGCAAACAGGCGCTTGCTGCGGTAGGCGCAACAGGTGCACTTATCAATTTGCTGGTCAATCTGTTCATGGGTCTGTC
>JAKOPX010000197.1 GCA_029778665.1 Bacillota bacterium
ATATTTTATATTTAAGCTATAATTATATCCGGATACATGGTTGTTTCATGGAGGTGTGCGATGGAACTGGCTGAGGGCAGCGTCGTTACGATGAGGCATTATTCCATGATTAACGTGTTTGACAGCATTATAGACAAAATCATGGATGACAGGATCGTCGTAAGGCTTCCGAAAGAATGCCAGAAGGCAACCTTCCTGGAAGGAGACCCCCTGGTGACCGCCTATGAGCTGGACGAAAAAGCATTCATAAAGGGGGCGAGGGTCATCGATTACAAAAGGGACGAAAGCCTTCTTACCTACAGGGAGGATGTGCCTGACGAAGGAAGCAGGCTTAGGTCTTATGAACGCTTTCCTGTATCGCTGTATGCGGATTACAGGGTAGCAGACGCGGCAGGGAACAGGAAATACTTCGCGCTGGTGAAGGACATCAGCGATTACGGGCTGATGATATACTCAAAAGAAGAGCATTTCAAAGGTCACAAGCTGAACCTCGACATATACCTTACCAGGGAGATACTCTCCCTTACTGCGGAAATAGTAAGAAAGGTCGACCGCAAGGGATACTACGAATACGGGCTTAAAATCAGGCACAACGGCCCGATCGTCTTCAACCAGATCAGGAACTTCGTCAGAAAAGAGCAGGAAGAGCTCATCGGTAAATATTCAAAATAGCGCCTGCCGTAGGATTTTGCGAATCCGACACTCAAATTATTGGAAAAATTTGAAAAATGGGAATTGACAGAAACTGGGCCTGACCATATAATATTGATACAACCAAATTTTTACATAAATATTTGTAAATGTAAGCTGCGGAGGGAGCGTTTTGGGAAGGCTCAGTCTGGTTATAGCTGATTTTGATGCCGAATATATTCGGAATCTCGAAAAATACTTGATCTTAAACTATCCCAGGAGATTCGATATTACTTCTTTTTCTTCTCCCAGGGCGCTGCATGATTTCCTTGAAAGTCCTGCCTCCGCGGATATCGTCCTTGTGAACAGCATGATGTATGATGAAAAAATCGATCAGTACGATCGCGGGCTGGTGCTGCTTCTTACGGAAGACGGCAGCGGACAGAAAATGAAGTGTCCGGATCAGACAGCAGGTTCGGTCATGAAATACCAGCACACAGACAGGCTGATATCTGAAGTGCTGAGGATTTATTCGGCGATTTCGGACAGTGATTGCACTGTACATGGCCGGAAAAGGACATACATCATCAGTGTTGCTTCGCCGGCAGGAGGCACCGGAAAAAGCAGCATCGCGGCCGGTTGCAGCATATTGTGTGCCGGCAGGGGATTAAAGACGTTTTATCTGTGCCTTGAGGGCACACCTTCAACGGACAGGTTTTTTAAGGGCGAATCGGATCAAAGCTTCTCCAATGTGATTTATTATCTGAAAGGCAGCGGTCCCGTTTGGCTCAGGCTGGAATCTGCCAGGTGCTCGGATAACCGGAGTGGTGTGCATTTTTTCAAACCTCCTGAAAGCATACTGGAAATGAACGAATTTGATGAAAAGGATTCTGCGCGTTTGCTCAGCGAGTTCAGGTCCAGTTGTGAGTATGATGTGGTTTTTGTCGATCTGTCCCCGGGGCTCAGTCCTGTGAATGCAGAGGTCATGTGGAGGTCTGATATTGTTCTGCTTGTGCTTGACAGGGATCCCGTCGTTGAGTCAAAGATCGATATTTTCAGTAAAGGCCTCGATTTGCTGGAAAGCAGACGGAAGTCGTCACTCACGGACAAAATTATGCCCGTATTGAATTTTGCATCTGGGTTTGACGGTTGCGGGCCAGTTTTCGGATACAGACCGGCAGCTGTGATAGCTGACTGTCAGCAAAAGAGCGGCTGTATCGCGGACTGTAGCGTTGTCAGTGAAGTTTCGTTCCTGACGAGTCTGAATGGCATCGTGGATCAATTACTTGCCGGAAGACTGACTGCCGGCGTTACCGGGGAAGGGGGCGGGTCTGTTGCCTGAGACTGCTGAAATTCAGAATGTCGTATACCCGCAGGACAAGCTGACAGAGGAACTGAGGCTGGCAGAGGAGATCAGGGCGGAGATAGCGCAGGCGCTGGACCGGACCAGGGACATCGATGATGACGAGCTTATGGAAATGGTGACGGAAGCGGTTTTCCGCAAATCCCGGGTGTCATGGCTCAATATAGCGCAAAAACGAGAGATAGCAGACATGGTATACAATTCGATGAGAAGGCTGGACATACTCCAGCCATTGCTGGATGACAAAAGCATTACTGAAATCATGGTCAACGGACCGGACAAAATATTTATCGAGCGTGGAGGCCGGATCTTCAGGACGGAAGCAGCTTTTGCGGATCACCAGAAGCTGGAGGACGTGATACAGAATATAGTTTCCAGGACCAACAGGTCTGTCAATGAGGCATCACCGATAGTCGACTTCGTTTTACCTGACGGGTCCAGGGTAAACGTGGTGCTCAGACCGATAGCGCTTAACGGGCCAATTATGACGATAAGGAAGTTCCCCGATAAGCCTATGACGCTGGAACAGCTGACAGAGGCAGGATCATTGAGCGCTGAAGCAGCAGAAGTGCTGGACTGCCTTGTCAGGGCGAAATACAACATATTCATATGCGGTGGCACAGGCAGCGGCAAAACGACGTTCCTTAACGCGCTTGCGGCCAGGATACCTCCGGATGAGCGGATAATTACAATAGAAGATTCAGCGGAACTTCAATTCACAGGCGTGGACAACCTGGTCAGGCTTGAGACCAGGAACGCCAACAGCGAGGGAAAGGGAATGATCACCATCAGGGACCTCATCAGAACATCACTTCGCATGAGGCCCGAAAGGATTATCGTTGGCGAGGTAAGGGGCGAAGAAGCTCTTGATATGTTGCAGGCCATGAATACAGGCCATGATGGTTCGTTGTCAACGGGGCACGCCAATTCCGCAGAAGATATGCTCAAAAGGCTTGAAACAATGGTCATCAGCGCCTCATCCATACCGCTGGATGCAGTCCGGCAGCAAATAGCTTCTGCAATAGACATAATGGTGCATCTTGGAAGGTTGCGGGACAAGACAAGGAGAGTCCTTGAAATAACAGAGGTGGCAGGCTGCAGCGACGGCAGGATAATTCTGAACCCGCTGTTTGTGTTTGAGGAGACGACGGAGACATGCAGCGAAAATGGCCCAGGCGTAAGCGTTGCTGCAGATGATGGCAATGTGTCGGACAGGAATGCCGGAAGCCGAACAGACGACTCAGCCGTGATCCGTGATTTCGGCACTCAGTCAGCTGCCAGCCGAATAAGTGGCATCCAGGCTGACGGAATCAGGCCTGTGAGGGGAAGTCTTAAGTGGACAGGAAACATGCTCACGAGGACATGCAAGCTGAAAATGGCGGGTGTCCGTTGCCGGCTGGGCGGTGATATGTGATGCCGGACTACAACGTCTATATTATGGGGATGAAGCAAAAGATATGCTATACCTTGTCAGCAGCAGCCGTTATTTTTGCTGCAGGCTTCCTGTTCTACAGAAGCGTGTTCATATCTGTTCTTCTTACACCGCTGGCTCTGTTGTATCCGCGTATAAAGACAAAAGACATCATCAGGCGGAGGAAGAAGGAACTGAACATCCAGTTCAAGGATTTGCTGTATTCACTTGCTTCGTCCGTCTCAGCCGGGAAATCCATTGAATCGGCATTCAGAGCTGCAATCGACGACCTGTCCGTGCTCTATCCTGATCCGTCGGCATACATTCTTGTCGAAATCAGGAACATAGTGAGCAGGCTCGATACAAATGAGACGCTTGAATCCGCATTGTCTGAATTTGCAGGGCGTGCCGGGCTTGAGGATATAGACAACTTCGTAAATGTCCTGAATATCAGCAGGAGGGCCGGCGGCAACATTGCCCAGATCATTAGGAACACTTCATCGATAATCAGCGACAGGATAGAAGTCGGACAGGAGATAGATATGCTGTTGGCTGAACGAAGATTTGAACAGAAAGTGCTGAATGCCGTTCCGGTATTCATGACGGTGCTGCTTTCAGTCAGCGCGCCGGATTATATGTACCCGGTTTTCAACACTGCTGCCGGAAGGCTGACAATGACTATTTCCCTGGCAATAATGGCAGCAGCCTGGCTGATATCTTCGAAACTGAACGATATAAAAGTTTGATCGAACATCTTCAGGTACTATTCATGTCACCAATGAAAAAATATGTTGGGATACGAAAAAGATGCCTATGGATGGAGACAACATTATCGGGGGATTTATCATGGCTGCTTTTTTCACGGTTTTGGCAGTCGCCTTTGGGATACTGTATTCCCTGTCAAGAAAAAAGTATGCAGATATCGTATGTGTGCTGGACAAAAAAGAGTTTCCGTTGAAAGTGCTACTGCCTGTCGGACTGATTATTCTGGATGCCCTTAAGCACAGCTACAACACCGGATATGACAGGAAACTGGCTATGGCAGTCACTGAGCTCTACGGGCACAGGAAAGCGTTGCTAATGCTCCGTGTGCATTGGGCGAACAAAATATTACTGGTATTCCTGGCTTTGCTGTTTGCCGGTTTTGTGGGGATGTTTGCTGAAGTTGACGCCGGCTTCCTGTTCTTCTGTGCTCTGATGGTCGTTGCCGTAATTGTGCTCAGTGACCGGGAACTGTATGAGAAAGTCCGAAAAAGGCGCCAGGCTATCCAACTTGAGTTTCCGGATTTTGTCAATAAGCTGACGCTGCTTGTCAACGCCGGCCTGACCGTATCCAAGGCATGGGAGAAAGCTGCAATGGATTCCCAGCGACAGACTCCTCTGTATAAAGAACTTTGCATCACAGTACAGGCCATCAGATCAGGGGTTTCTGAATACAAGGCCTACGAGGAATTCGCAAAAAGGTGTCATGTCCCTGCAGTTACCCGATTTGTGACCGTAGTGCTGCAGAACATCAGGAAAGGAAACTCAGAAATGGTCCCTGTATTGAGGCTCCTGGCGGATGAGTGCTGGGAGATGCGAAAAAATGCGGCAAGAAGGTTTGGAGAAGAGGCATCTACAAAACTGTTGCTGCCGATGATGCTGATGTTCATTGCCATACTGCTTATAGTCGGGATGCCTGCAGTTCTGGCACTGAGAAATATATAAGGATTGGAGGTGGTATGATGAACAAACTGGTTAGGAGTTTCCTGAGCGAGGAGGACGGCCTCGGGACAGTGGAAATCGTCGTCATCATCGCTGTTCTTGTCGGTATAGCGCTCATATTCCGGGATGCGATAATCAAGTTTGTCACCGACATCATGAAAAGCATCTTCGCAAGTGATTCAATTACAAACGATGTCAACAGCCAGCTTATCAGGCAAAGCAACCAAATCAACTGAGAAACAGGGAACTGTGGATTTTAAGGTGCTTGTGGAGGAAATCTGTCATGTCCGGGATTGCAGGGGAAGCAGTCAAAGAACTGGAATTCATGTATGAGAGCGATGCTGCGTCCAGTTTTCTCGTGATCAGGTGTGCCGGAAGGATTATTCAATATCAGGCCGGCATGCTTGAAAGCAACGATATCGATCATATCATCCCTGTGGAAATAATAAAAAGAGAAGACGCCAACTATTTCCACTATAATATTACTTCGCAGATACCGCTTTCGGTATATCTGAAAAGGAACAAGCTGAACAGGGAGGCATTCCTCAGGCTGATCCTGAACATTGCTGCGTGCATGAACAATGCGGTCGGATACCTGCTGTATCCGTCCAACTTTCTTATGAAACAGGAATTCATATATATCGACCCTGCTACACAGGATGCAAAGGTCGTATATATACCTGCCGAATTAAGGTGCGAAGACGTCGGAACACTGCAGACGCTGGTTTCGGAACTGCTGATGCAGCATATAAACGAAGAAGAATTTTGCAATGGCAATCTTGTTCAGCGCATATTGGCGGAAGTAAAGAGCGAGGCGTTCAGCATCAGGGGATTGATGGCACTTGCGAACGAACTTCTGTACGGGCAGGAGTCCAGGGAAACGGCCGGGTTGTCGCCTGGGCCGGAAATATGTGCAAAAACGCTTGAAGAAAATAGAGAAAAGTGTAAAATGGAGGAAAAGAAGGAAGCAGAAGAGAACCCGGGGACGAAAAAGCTATCGCCGGCAGTTGCCATTGCAGTACTTCTGCAATTTGTTATGGGCGGTGCAATTTATTTATGCCGCGGAATCATTGCCGGCACAGGAAAGGATGCTGCTGTAAATTATGCTGCCGTGGCGCTGATAGTACTTGCGATAGAAGTGCTGATCTTCAGGAAACTGCAGGCAATGCAACTGTTCAGTGTCAGGGATGAGGGCAATGCCAGGAAGGATACAGACAGCGGAACGTTTGCGGTATTGGATGCAGGTACGATGTTTAAGCCTGATATACTGAAACATGAACCATGCCTGATTCCAGCAGACGGAAAAGATGATGGAGAAGGCACCCCGAAACAGCTGATTAAGCCCGGTTTTTCTCAAAAGACCGAAACCCTTGAAATGCGGAATGAAGGCGGGTTCGTGCTGCTAAATGTGAGCAGGCACACAGGAGAAAAAGATATTGTTATCGACAGGGATGAATTTATCGTCGGAAGACTTGCCGGGCATGTGGACCACGTTCTGTACAGCAATGCTGTAGGTAAGCTCCATGCTATGTTCATACGCAGAAACGGATGCTGTTATGTCAAGGATCTGAATTCCCTGAACGGTACCTATATAAACGGGAAACGAATCGAGAGCAACAAGGAGATACTGCTTAGGAACAATGACAGACTGAGACTGGCGAACTGTGAGTTTATTTTCAATTGCGTACCGGAACAGAAACCGGACAGCCCTGAAAAAGACAAGGAGGCCGGAATATGTACGGAGGAAGGTTTGTATGGAATTCCAGGCCGGTTGGCAGGCCAGTTATGAGAAAATGTGCCGAATTAGTCCTGACGG
>JAKOPX010000198.1 GCA_029778665.1 Bacillota bacterium
CCGATAAAGGCCTGGTATCGATCTTGTATATCCTCTTTGCCTGAGCTTGACCCAGAATACCACCAGGCCATCGTGAGGGTTACGGCGCCTCATATCCGTGATCAGTTTTATCTCCTCAGGAGTATGTTGGTTAGGGTGGCTGTGCGGTCTGCGTGACCGATCTCTCAATGATTCGATCGTCCCGTCGTAACGTCTGAGCCAACGATAGATATACTGCCGATTCGTCCGATATTTGATTGCCGCCTTTGTCACGCCGTGTTTCAGTGAATACTCAATAAGTGATAGACGAAACCTCATATCTTGTGTTATGCTATCCATGCGGGAAGTTGACCTCCTTATGTTTAATGTGGTGGTAACATAAACATACACTATTGGTTAACTTCCCGCACTATTTTTTTATTGGTGTAACATATCTATTGTAATCCTACACAAACATACTGCGTACAAGTGTATAATACCATTGATTATTTGGCCGGTGTATAGTAAAATATATTCGCCGTCCGTGGTAGGGCCCAAAGTACCGGACAACACGGACGCGCGGTTTGGCGGGGTGTAGCGCAGCTGGTAGCGCGCTTGGTTTGGGACCAAGATGCCGCAGGTTCGAATCCTGTCACTCCGACCAGGATAAAACCCCTGATGGGATCAAGCCATCAGGGGTTCAACATTTTACTGTGTAAACACTTAATGTGCTTATCTTTTTTGATATACTTTTCGCTTTCACAGGTCGATCCTCGTGTGTTTGCCGATCTGCTATCATTTCAGTAGACCCAAATTAGTTTTCATCTTTTTATCCATTCCGGATATCCATGGAAAGCATTAGCGTTTTTGTGATAAAATATGCTCCGGAAAGGAGTTACATTAAATGTATAATAAACGACGACGTTGATAGGTAGCATCTGAACCGAAATGCAGATTCTGCAGCCGTGGGGAACTGTTCCCGACGGCTATTTGTGTTTGGTATAAAACCCGAGCGCCTCCCACTCCCTGTTTTTCGATCGCAAAGAAAAACATCACAAAGAAAAACAGGGGGGAATAGGAAATGCAAAATGAAACTGTATATGTGAGCGGAATGGGAGACGCGTTCATTCCCGGGAAATATTTCGCGGATTTTCATAAATACAGCCCAATACGGATGTTTGACCTGTACAGGGATGATCACGGCAAGGTATCCAGGTTTTTGAAAAACGGCGGAACAGTTGTTTTGTCAGGTAATTGGAAAGATATATTGTCACTTGGTGAATATCTGAAAAGCAGGGAATGTGAGTTCCTGCGGACTGCCAGGGACAAAAGGCAGCGGAACGAGTTGTCGGCCCGGCTGCAGCAGCGTGTATTGGTAACGCTTGATAATACGCCTGTTAAGACCAGCGCTGCTGACCCTGGCATAGAAGCAGGCCTTGTGGGTGAAAAGACCATACCGCCAGGAGTTCCGGTACTTCTGCCGGTAAGTGAAGCAGAGAGATTGTCGAATGATCTAGACACGTTGTTTACGGTCGAGCCAGCCGGGTCTTCACTGAGGACCCATCCTGATATGCTGACGCCGCGGTCAAAGGAAACCATATCGCTTATGTGCAGGGCTATACAGGATTGCAAAGCATGTCTGCCGGTCAATCCAAAAATCCTGGATATGGGCTGCGGTTCCGGAGTATTGACCATTGTCGCATGGCGGATCCTGAAAGATTTGGGACCGGATATCACAGCGACTGATATATTGCCCGAGGCGGTCGCCATGACCAGGCTGAATGTGAAACATAACCTTGATATGGACATAAAACCTGGCTGTATTGCAAATGAAACAACCTTCGGAGCGGTTAAGGCAACAGAGGCCGGTGACCTGTTCAGTCCCGTACCGGATGCAAAATACGATCTCATTGTTTTCAATGCGCCGTGGGTCAAGGCTCCTGCCAGAAACAGAGCTGAACTGGCCCTGAATGATGAAGGGCAGGAGACTATCAGGCGATTCCTTGAAGAATGTCCCCTTCATCTGCTTCCGAACGGCAGGGTTATCCTTGGTTATTCGGACAACAGCGGGGCAAAGGCGATAGACAGGCTTGAGAAGTTTATCTCCGATGCCGGCCTCAGGATAGCTGCCATCATGAGCGACAGGATAAAGACCTACAGCTCGAACAAGCCGTGGCAGAAAATATTCGCGTATATACTGGTCCGGTAAATGTGTCGGTCCGGGGGACAGGACACAAAATGCAGGACTGTCCCCCCGGGTCGTCCCCGGGCTGTGAGATGAAAAAGCAGAACTGTCCCCGGCTGTGCGAAAAAAGAACTGTCCCCCAAATTGTACTGGATATACGATAATATAATGTAATAGATTAGCGACGAACATTTGCTTTTTGATTCCGTCTTTATATGTAATGCAGTGCTGACAGCAAATAAGTAACACGGCCGGCGGCACGTACTGAATGGGGCCAGGCTGGGAGGAACGGCCGCAAAAGGAGGAACTATGTCATGAATGAAAAAAGGCAAGAAAAGCACACGGTGAAAAGCAGTATACGACGGAGATGGATGGCTGCTGCAGCCTGCGCATTGCTGCTGCTTGGTGCAATTATCATAATGTTGGTCACCGGAACCGGAGAACAAGGAACAGGAGCCATTATCAATGTTATTTACCCGAAAGCTTACGCTTTTGACGACACTGATACGCGTCTGGCAATCCGTGAGCAAAACCCTGTCGAAGACAGCTTTTTGAAGGCGCTGGATGAATTTTCGTATAATACAGGAGCTTTGGTACTTGCGGAAAGGGGCAAAAATATCAACTATTCGCCGCTGTCACTGTATTATGCCCTGGCTGTCGCGGCCTCGGGCGCAGGCGGGGATACAAGTGGCCAACTGCTTACCGTGCTGGGTGTTACTGATCCACGGGTGCTTGCGGAGCAGTGCGGCAATCTCTACAGGACAATCTACAGGGATAATGAGATCGGAAAACTCAAGATAGCCAACTCGGTCTGGCTGGATAATGACATGGACGGTGAGCCGGTCTCATTCAAAGACGCTTTCCTTAAAAGCGCAGCCGGGAACTTTTATGCGAGCTGCCACAGCGTCGATTTCTCCGATGAAGGGACGGGCAAGGCCATGGCCCGCTGGGTATCGGACAACACCAACGGGAAGATGATGCCGGAAATTGACACAAATCCAGACCAAATACTGTCGATACTGAACACGGTTTATTTTTACGACCAATGGATCGACCGTTTTGACAGGAACAAAACTGCCGAAGATACGTTCTACCTCTCGAACGGCGGTGAGGTGAGAGTCGATTTTATGAACAAAACTCTTCCGTCATCAGGATTCAGCAAAGGCGAGGGCTTCACCAGGTCCGGCCTGGCGCTGAAAAATGCAGGCCGCATGTCTTTCATACTCCCTGACGACGGCGTCTCCCCTTACGATCTGATTTCATCTCCCGAAAGGATGAAGGAGGTTTTCGAGGGAGGAGAATCATTCAGCGGGGAAGTGGTGTGGAAAATACCCAGGTTCAGCTTCGGCTCCAGGCTTGAACTGACCGATGTCCTCAAAAATCTCGGAGTAAGCTCTGCTTTCCTGCCAGACGCAGACTTCAGCGGGATAACGGACCACATGGCGTTTATTACCGGCGTACGGCAGGAAACCCATATAGGTATCGATGAAGACGGCGTCGAGGCATCTGCATTCACCCGGATCGACTATGCGGGAGCCGCTCTCCCGGAAAGCAGGGCTGAGATGATCCTGGATCGTCCTTTTATATACTACATCACTGCGCCCGATGGCTGCCTGCTGTTTGTCGGGATATGCGAAAACCCGGCGGAAAGATAAAAACTGGAAGAACTCTGAATATTTTTCCGAGCCCCTGGGATCCAGTGTTTCCAGGGGTTTTGCGTTTCTTTGGGGATGCCCGGATCATGCCGATTGCGTCCAACTGCTGCGCGGGACAAACCATATTTGACTGACATAACCCGAGGCTTCCATGCCGCGGATCATTGCAGGCCATACCGACGAATAAAGTGCCTGCTGATCTGCCGGCAAGTTTTGCTTTTGCCAAAAGTAACAGCGAAAAAGCAGGATTAGGTTTTTCGAAAACGTTTGTAAACTCGTTATGTATAACTGGGTTTGCTTTATAATCTAATGTTGACAATTTCATTTAAAATATTTTATTATAATATTACGAAAACGATTTCGTATTTTTGGAGGCTCACCTTGGTAACGCTCAAGCAGATAGCAGAGATATGCGGCGTATCGATCTCTACCGTATCAAAAGCTATGAACGGCCAGCCGGACGTCAATCCGGCAACGGCCGAGCGCGTGAGGAAAGTGGCGCGTGACCTGGGGTATCGCCCGAACGCAGCCGCACGTTCTCTCA
>JAKOPX010000199.1 GCA_029778665.1 Bacillota bacterium
AGGCATAATAATTTAAGACTTCTCTAAGAAGTTCTGAGTCATTTTCCTTTGCTAACTTAATAATTAACTCTCTCGATAGCGGACTCACATTATTCACCTGCCTGTTATACATATTACACCAATATTATATCACAAACCCATCTGAATGTTATACTATGTTATGAGGATAATACTGCCTTTCTCTCACTTATGGTAGGTCTCGCCATTTATTATTTTAAATGCCCTGTATACCTGCTCGAGCAATATAAGGCGGGTCAGTTGATGCGGAAATGTCATATCGGACATGGACAGCCTCATATTCGCTTTTTTTATGAGTTCCGGTGCCAGTCCCAGTGAGCCGCCTATCACAAAGGTGATACTGGAGTTCCCGCTTATCATGCAGTTTTTCAGTACTTCAGCAAATTCCTCCGAACTCTTTTTTGCGCCCTTTACATCCAAAACAACGAGGTAATCTCCGTCCCTGACCTTTTCGAGCACCCTGGCCGCTTCCCTGCTCCTGACCTGTTCCTCCTGGGCGGCGCTTATGTTATCCGGCGCCGGCTCGTCAGCAACTTCGACGATCCGAAGGTCGCAGAACCGGGACAGGCGTTTTGAGTATTCCGCAATGCCCTCCTTCAGGTATCGTTCTTTTATTTTTCCGACTGCAATAACGTTAATTTTCATTTTATCTTCCTTGTTTGCCTTACTGGTGCTGTTCTGTCTCAGTTATTCCCATATATTATTTCCCCGGGAAACATAGGCCATGGTGTGTTGTGTTTATTGCCCCGGAAATGGACAAGTCCCGGAACTGAACGTTTCAGTTGATAACCGTCCCCGTCCAGCATCCGGACCATCATGCTAAATCTCGATAATCCTGCTTACACCATCACGGCTGGCAACATCAAGCATTATATCCGGGCCGAGGTTGACGCATTTTTCATGTAAAACGCTGCACACAGTCTGGTAGGCCAGTTCAGGGAAGTTGTTCTGCTTGCTGAGGTGCCCGAGCAGGAACTTTTTCGTGCCGCGCTCGGCCATGTATGCGACCACCTTGCCTGCATCAACATTGGAAAGGTGGCCATGCCTGCCTGCGATGCGCTGTTTCAGCGGCCACGGATAAGGGCCCATCCTGAGCATCTCCAGGTCGTGGTTGGACTCCAGGAGAAGCAGGTCGCTGTCTTCAAAGTTACGGAGCAGATCCATGCTGATATGCCCGATGTCTGTTGCTATAGTCACCTTTTTCCCCGCCGAGGAAAAGCTGTAGCCCACAGGCTCGTTGGCGTCATGCGGTATCGGGAACGGAGTGACAGTGATATCCCCTATTTCAAACGGGGCATAAGAAGAGAATATCTTTTTATTGCACTCGCGGACAGGGCCGATCATCATCTCCATGGCTTCCCATGTGCCTGCGGTCGCGTATATGGGCAGGTTGTACTTGCGTGACAGGACACCTGCGCCCTTAATATGGTCTATATGTTCATGGGACACTAAAATGGCGCTGATCTCCGACAGGGATTCACCTATCGAACACAACGCCTCGGCGATCTTTTTGCCGCTAAGTCCCGCTTCAACCAGCAGCTTTGTTTTTTCTGCAGCTACAAATATGGCATTGCCGCTGCTGCCGCTGAATAAACTGCAGATTTTCATCCCCATATCACCATTGCAACATTCCATGATTCCTGATCCTGTGTTATTACAGGTTCCTGCATGGGCCCCCGGATGTACTGGATTATTGCTCCATTTCGTGACATTTTGAGGCCCTGTGCTTTTCCCCCGATATGAACTGCTTTAAATCCTGCGATATCCTTCCGGATCTGTTACTCATCGACCCTTGAAATATCTGCTCCGAGGCTCTGCAGCTTTCCGACAAAATTCTCATAACCTCGGTCTATGTATTTGACATTGCTGACCTCTGTCCTTCCTTCAGCAGCGAGGCCTGCTATCACGACCGCAGCACCCGCCCGCAGGTCGATGGCATTGACCTGGGCTCCCGTTAAGGTCACGGGACCTTCGATAATGGCCATCCCGCCATTGGCGCGTATCTTTGCACCCATCCTCCGCAACTCGTCCACGTACTGGAATCTTTGCGGCCAGATGCTTTCAGTTATGGTGCTGTTGCCATCCGCAAGGCACAGGAGCACCGTAATCGGCGGATGAAGATCGGTCGCGAACCCGGGATATGGAAGCGTTTTTATATACGCTTTCCGGATGATGCCGTTGCCTCCAGTCACCCTTATCCAGTCATCACCCTCTTCTACATTGATGTTCATCTCCTGCAGCTTTGCGGACAGGGACTCCATATGTTTCGGAATGA
>JAKOPX010000200.1 GCA_029778665.1 Bacillota bacterium
CGGCCTTGCTGCCCCATCCGATCTGAGGATAAATAAAGTATTCATCAATCCCGAACTCTTTAAGCTTTCTCATCGCATCGTCCCTGTCATTCCTGCTGGCGATGGAAAGCAGTATCCCGCGCCTGTCCAGCTCTTCCAGGATGTCCGTTATGCCTTCCTTAAGGACGACATTTCTGTCCTCAAGGAGCACTCCGTCCCAGATCGTGTTGTCCAGGTCCCAGACCAGGCACTTTATCTTTTTGGACATACCCGCATCTCCTTCTGATCCTCTGTCTCCTCTTGCTGCTCATCTGTCCCCCTGTGTGTATTTTTCCACCACGGACGCAATACTGTCGATGGTCCTGAAATTTTTCTCATTTATATCTTTGTTTTTGAGCTTTATTTTAAAAGTCTCTTCCAGGAATACGACCATTTCGAGGGCAAACAGCGAGTTTACATAACCACCCTTGAACAGGTCCGTATCGTATGTGAGACCATCTCCTTTCCCGCGGCTTTTGAAAAACTCTATTATTTTTTCTCTCGTATCCATATAGCACATCCCCGTCCGAATATGGATTCTCCGCAGGGTATCTGCCTGCAGTCCGTTACATTTATTTTATCATACTCCATACGCTATTTTTCACTTCATGTGATACTTCAGCTAAACTATAACGGTACTTTAACCAATACTCCAGGTAAAATGCGCCGGCTGAAGTTCCACTCAAACTGCTGCTTCAGCAATCACTACCGGAGATCCGACCTGATCCTTTCAACAAGCTCACTGCCCGAAATGTCATTATTGACCTGGTACCTCTTCATTGTCCTCAGGCTCTGCGGCAGACCCCTGATAACGGTATTCATGCCTTCTTCCACCGTCAGCGTGATCTTTACGCCCATTTCGCTCAACAGAACTTCGCTCAAAGTCGTGTACCAGCCATTGGGGTAAGCGTATGCGATCACTCTGGCACCTGTTTTTTCTTCGATTTCCTTCCTCGACCTTTCAAAATCGCTTCGGAACGCAGCAATATATTCCTCTTCGCTTTCGCCCGGTTTCATACAGACCCCCTGCCGGTAATCCACATCCAGCTGTTCGACGTTGTGCATATCATAGCTGTGGCTCTGTATGTCTACCAGGCCGCTCCGCACCATTTCACGTGCTTCGTCGAAGCTGAAGTGTGCTATTATCGGCACGCCCGTATCCTTATATGTCTCTGCGCCCACTGTCACTCCTATCACATTTATGGTTGCCGCCATGCCGTATTTCCTCAGCAGCGGGTACGCCAGTTCGTAATTGCTCCTGTAGCCGTCATCGAAGGTGATGACTACCGGGTTTTCCGGGAGTTCCTCGCCTTTTTCCACATAGGCAGCCAGCTGGTGCAGCGTAATGGCGCTGAATCCGGCCTCCTTCAGGGCAGCCAGGTGTTCCTCGAACCTTTCGGGTGTTATCACCGAACTGCTGGTCACTTCATCATCGATGTGGTGGTACATAAGTATCGGGACATTGCAGGTATACCGCCCGGTATCGATAAGTCCTGCTGACATGCCTGCGTCGCCGGCGGGGCCTTCCGTACCGGCTCCTCCGAAATACACGGCCAGGTGCTCATCTATGTTTTCAGATGTGACATACCTGCCGAAATCCTCCGGGATATATATGCCTCCATCCCCGAATATCCTGGCCAGCACCATGTCCCCCACCGCATTCCTGAAATGGTAAGGGTCATAGAAGTACCTCGGCTCAAAGCTGACAGAATTATATCCGGAAAAATCCCAGTACGGGGTTATCTCTGACAGCCGGGTGAGGAATTCCCTGAGCTGTGCCTTGTCATATATGTCCATTTCCGTATGGTATATCGGTGATATTATCAGCATGAAAGAAACGCCTTTTTCTTCGCACATGGCCCTGATGCGGCTTATCGAGCCCAGGCAGTCTTCCATTGCGTTGAGCGATTCTTTCTTCAGGATAGTCCTGAAGCTCGGGTATGTTGCAAGATACTGTTCAAGGCTGCTGATCCTTTCCACATCCCTGACGGACTTGTCATACACTCCCGTTTCCGGTATGAATACGTCATTCTCATTGACCAGGTATCCGTCCCTGAACTTCGCTGCTATCTTGCTGACGGCGTATGAGGGATTGGCAAAAAGGTACTTGCAGTAGAACAGCAGCAGCGATGAACCGTCCACCTTCGCATGGAGATTGGCTTTCATGCTGTCTGCCTCTGTATCGTACCTCACCGTTTCTTCCAGTCCCATGTTTACTATGATGTTTTTGGGCGAATAGTTTTCAAGCACATACCTGGCAGTCATCTCGATATCGTACATATCGCCGCCGTACATC
>JAKOPX010000201.1 GCA_029778665.1 Bacillota bacterium
ACGGCGCTTTGGCCGATCATTTCCCAATGTTGCCGTTCGGGGTATTTTTTATTAGATTTGTTTTTGCTGATTTGCTGCTTTGATTGTCACTTACTAGATCGACACTTATTATTTGTTAGCGTTTCCTTTCTTTTGGACTGGAACATTTCATAATAATTATCGAATTTTAATGAAATTTATCGTTTATTATTGACATAAATCAAATCTATTGATATATTATTTTATGTAAAATGTTTATAACAACTTGTAAATTTACCGGTTTACAAAAAGGCATTGAATTTCCATAAGGCGCGACAACAGCGGTTCACAGCAGCAATGGACACAAAAACAAAAGAAGCAGGTAATGGAGTAATTGTTATGATGATTGGCGCTAGCTCGTATATCTGGGTATCACCATTTTCAACAGAAGAACTGGAACAACTGTCGCACGCAAAGGAACTAGGGTTCGACGTTTATGAGATCGCTGTGGAAAGGCCAGAGCTGATAGATGATGAAAAAGTGGCCGCCGAAGCGCAGCGGACAGGAATAAAAGTATATGTCTGCGGTGCTTATGGCGAGACCAGGGACATCAGCAGCGATGTGCCTGAATACCGTGAAAACGGTATGGCCTATGGAAAGCGCCTGATTGAAATGGCAGCCGCATTGGGCTCGCCATATGTGGCGGGCCCGATGTATGCGGCCGTAGGCAGGACTCGGCTGGCTGGCAGGGAAGAAAAACAGCGCCAGATGGATTATGCTGTTGAGAACATGAAACGACTTGCCGAGTATGCCGCAAAAATGGGCGTAAAGCTGGCCATCGAACCGTTGAATCGTTTCGAGACCGATTTTATAAATACTGTAGAACAGGGTCTGTATTTCATCGACAAGATCGGATTTGACAACGTAGGATTTCTTCTTGATACATTCCATATGAACATTGAAGAAAAATCAATTCCTGACGCTATTCGCTCCGCAAAGGGCAAGATCTTCGATTTCCACGCCTGTGCCAACGACCGCGGTACACCTGGAGAAGACCACTTTAACTGGGAGGAGATCCGCAAAGCGCTGGAAGATGCGGAATACAACGGACCGGTCGTT
The DNA here is from genome assembly GCA_029778665.1 of Bacillota bacterium. Classification (GTDB taxonomy): domain Bacteria; phylum Bacillota; class Clostridia; order Acetivibrionales; family DTU013; genus DTU013. Next base: position 1,078 of record JAKOPX010000201.1, read on the forward strand.
ATTGAATCCTTTACCCCCAGGATAAAAGAGATAGCAAAAGCTGTATCATTATGGCGCCCGCTGGCTGAAAGCCCGGACAGCCTTGCCAGGAACGGACTGCACTTCCTGCGATCTGTTTTCGGATGATTTTTGGTGCACATACGGCATATGCCGTTTGTGATATAAACAACAAAGCAAACAAGGAGGAAGAAAAGTGAAGAAACTATTAGCAATCTTACTCTGTGTAGTACTTGCAGTATCGTTTGTCGCATGCAGTTCAAAGCAGCAGCCCGCGGACGATCCGGGCAATACGTCGGGGCAGACACCGTCCAATAACAACGGCGATAAACCGTCAACCGGCGAAAAGGGCCTGGTCGGTATTTCAGTACCTGAAGCTCCGACTGGCTGGGTTGCAGCAGTCCAGTGGGCAGCTGACCAGACCGCAAAGAGACTTGGACTCAACTACAAGCTCCTGGTTTCGGCAGATGAAAACACTCAGGCAAACCACATCGACGAACTGATCCAGCTGGGTTGCGAAATCATCGTCCTGATGCCGCACAACGACACCCTCGGAACAGCAGCACAGAAGATAAAGGATGCAGGCATAACTCTGATCAACTTCGACCGTACCCTTGGTGCAACCGAACCTGACTACTACGTAGCAGGTGACAACTACGCAATGGGAGTTCTGGGTGCAGAATACATTGCTGAAAAGCTGGGCGGCAAAGGCAAAGTCGTTATCGCCAACATCCCTGCATACGGTGAAATATTCACACAGCGTGTTAACGGATTCAAAGACACTATCAAGGAAAAGTATCCTGAAATCGAGATCCTCCAGGAGTATGGCGCTGAGAACGGTGCTCCTGAAACAGGTCTCCGCATCATGACTGATATACTGACAGCATATCCGAGTGGTATCGACGGGATCTACTCTACCGACGACGAGCTTTCCATCGGCCTTATCCAGGCTATCAACGAAGCTGGCCGTATGGGCGAGATCAAGGTCATCACCGGCGGCGGCGGATCACAGGCTTACTTCAAGGTAATGGACCAGTATCCTGAGATGTGGATCTCATCACAGACCTACGATCCTTACATGATGATCACGGCTGTCGAGATGGCAGCAGGACTCCAGGAAGGTAAGACCTATGAGAAGAAAGTCATCATTCCTCCGAAGAACCTTGAC
>JAKOPX010000202.1 GCA_029778665.1 Bacillota bacterium
CGCCATGAGGCAGAAGAGCCCGACTGTCTTGAGCACCACTGTTTTCCCGCCCGTGTTTGGGCCGGTGATGATCAGGGCCTGGTAGTCCTCACCGATGCTTATGTCCAGAGGTACTGCACTGCCGCCAATGAGAGGATGCCTGCCTCCTCGTATCGAAATATGCCTTGCATCGTTGATTTCGGGGCAGGCGGCTTTCATGGCATTGGCAAGCTTGGCCTTGGCAAAGAGAAAATCATAATGTGCCATGGTCTGCACATTGATCATGATTTCCCTTTTGTATCCTTCTGCGATACCGGTAAGCCAGGAGAGCAGCCTGAATACTTCCTTCTCCTCTTCGATCTTCAGCAGGTTCAGTTCATTTTTCAGCGTGCGGACAGCTGCAGGCTCGATGAATACCGTGGAACCGCTGGATGAAGTGTCTACCACCGTACCTTCAACCATACGCCTGTACTCGCGCTTGACCGGTATCACGTAGCTCTTGTCCCTGATGCTGACCACCTGGTCCTGCAGTTTGCCCTGGAAAGCGGGGGAGCGGAGGGTACTGTTAAGCTTGTCTGCGATCCTGTCCTCGATGACAGCTATTCTCTTCCTTATGCGCGCCAGTTCCGGGGAAGCCTTGTCGTCCACCCTGTTGTCCGTGATGCACCGGTCGATTTCGGATGCCAGGTCGTCCAGCAGGTACATGGAAGAAGCATAGGAAGCAACATGGGGCGCCAGTTCCAGGCGGGGCTTCATGTAGTTTATGATGCGGCTTGCGCCTGTCAGGACATGTCTCAGTACGGTCAGATCCTCCGGCATCAACGCCGTTACCCTGCCCAGCTTTTCGAGGACCGTGCCGATCCCGTTGAGGCTGCTCAGGGGAACTGAAGCCCCTTTGCCAAGGAGCATCCTGCTTTCGCTTGTTTCCATCAGCCGGTGCCTGATGACGCCGACGTCGGTCTCAGGTTCGAGGCTGCGGACCAGGTCGCGTCCCATATCAGATACCGTGAATTCTTCGAGCATTTCAATGATCTTGTGATATTCGAGTATACCAAGTGTTGTTTTGTTCATCGTTAAAAACCTCCTGTGATAAAATCATGTTTTTTCCATTGTTGTGCGGCCAAGCGGCATGAGATCCGGAAGCGGCGGTATGGCCCATAAACCAGCAGAGAACGCTTAACCCGCGGTAAGGATTCTTAAACCAGTGGTGAGAACACTTAACCGGTGGTAAGAACCATTAAACCAGCGGCGAGATCGCATCAGCCGGATGTAAGAACCCTTAAACCAACGGTAAGAACTCCTGGACCGGCAGTTTGGACCCCAAAACTGCAAAAAAAAGGCTGCGCCCGTCAGAGAGAACGGACACAGCCCTGAAGACTGCCTGAGCAGATCCTGCCGGTTACCCGAAAAAGGGTACAAAAAAGCCGTTTATCCCTGACTTAAGCACTGATTTGGGCACACAGCAATAAGGCCATTTGGCCTGCATGCCAGCCTTCGATTCAGTTCAGTTGCTTTAAGCCAAGCAGATAACCGACATCAAAACTCCTTCTTATACGTATGGTATCTGTACAAGTATATCATAAAGGCGGGATACTCAAGTGTCAAGAAAAAAACACGGCTGGATCCAGGAAAAAATACTTATAGCTGAAAACCCCGGAAATATTCATTGCCTAAAACTAAGAAAACACTTGCATCAAAAACTACCTGTAACCAAAAAAACCTTGTAATTAAAAAATACTTTTAACTAATAAATACTTATACTAAAAGCTTGTAACTTACTTGCGGCTCAATAATTACGGCGGTCCTTTCCTTCCGGAGTTTTTGTGAAAAAACCCTGTTGACAAATGGAACGGTATGGTATATTATCTGTTCACGACCGACCGACCGTCGGTCGAACTATTTGATCTGTCGATCTACCTGGTCGGTTTGGTGATTGCACCAGGTCGAAGCTTAAGGCAATTCGGATGGATTAACACGATTTTGTCCTGGTGATTGGTCAATTTGGCCGAATGAATGACTGCTGGATGATCACGTTCCTGTATTACGGATGCAGAACGCGGGGTGAGCATATGAGGATCACAAAAGAGCACGATGTGAGGAGAAACGAGATCCTGGACACAGCGGAGATGTTATTTGAAACGAAGGGGTACAGCAATACCACTGTCAATGACATCCTCCGCGAAGTCAATATTGCCAAGGGCACCTTCTATTATTACTTCAAATCAAAGGAAGAAGTGCTGGACGCCGTCATTGAACGGCACCTGGAAAAGGGCCTGGAAAGAGCGGAGGCCGTGAAGAAGAGGAAGGATCTGTCGCCGGCGGAAAAACTGACGCAGGTGGTGCTTGTGCTGAGGATGGCGGGGCCGAAAAGCGAGGTCGTCGATGAACTCCATAAACCTGAAAATGCGCTGATGCACCAGAAATCTCTCGGCGGGATCATCCGGGGGCTGGTGCCGATCCTGAACGAAATCGTTGAAGAAGGAATAAGGGCAGGCGTTTTCAGCACGCCGTTCCCGGAACAGACTGTCCGGATCATGCTGGCAGCAGCTCTTACACTTACCGATGACGCGATGTTTTCATACACGCAGGAAGAAAGGCAGCAACTGCTTGAGGCAATAGTATATTCCCTTGAAACCCTGCTCGGTGCGGAAAGGGGAAGCCTTGGACTTAAAACGCACCTGCTGCAGGGTGAGCGTGGAGAAGAAGAGAAGGCTTAGATGATGAGAGAAGGTATAGTTTTGACCGGGAGAAAATCATTCGGGTATTTCGCGGTTATATGGTCAGGCCAGTTCATATCAGGCATTGGAAGCGGATTGACGGCTTTTGCACTGGGCGTCTTCGTATTCCGGGCAACAGGCAGTGCTGCGGCAGTTTCGCTTGTCGAACTGCTGGCATTTCATTGCAGGGCAGGGCGTGGGGACTGATCGGCATATTGTCGCAGGTGGGTTATGTGCTGGCCTATTCCTGCGTCGGGATACTGGCGGACAGGGTCTTCGAGCCCATGCTTGCCGGGGACGGCCTGCTGTCCGGAACCGTGGGCAGGCTGATCGGCGTTGGGCCGGGAAGGGGCATCGGACTTATGCTGATCATTTCCGGCATTATGTTTGCCACCCTAGGGGTCCTGATAAAAAGGATAAAGCCGATCCGCTGTATGCGGCCGCAGCGGGAAACGGCGCAGCCGCAATTGGAAACGGTGCAGATGCAACTGGAAATTGCGCCTTGCTGCCTGACGGAGGAACAGGAAACAGACAGTTTGCAGAAGGCAGGGGGAGAAATGGACGGCATGCGGGAAAATTGCCGGGAGAGGGAAAATGGCCGGGAAGCAGACGACCCCGGTGACGTTATCGAAAACGAGTATTCCTGAGAAATGACAAACCTGAAACGTTTCAGACATCAGATATCGGATTTCAGACACCAGACTTCAGACTCAGAGAATGGTTGGTGCATCATGATAGTTTCGATGATAAAAAAGGATTTGTTAAGGAACAAGGCGATCAATATAATACAATGGGTGTTCATCTTCATATCGGCTTTCCTGATGGTTTCGGGAAGCCTTGTGATCACCAGGTCCCTTGGCGCCATTGACGGGCTTTTCGAAATCGCCAGGCCGCCGCATTTCCTGCAGATGCATGCCGGGGGGCTCGACCAGGCGGACATCGACGCCTTTGCCCGCAGTGTAGATTACGTTGCAGCCCAACAGACGCAGGAAATGGTAAATGTCGACGGTTCAAGCATCTGTTTTGTAAAGACAAGGGAAGGCAGAGAAGAGCGGTTCGTCCTTTCGGAAAGCATGACGGACAACTGTTTTGTCGCTCAGAACAGGGAGTTTGACTACCTGCTTGACCTTGACAACGGAATCCTGCGGGTATCCGGCGGTGAGGCCGCTGTTCCGGTCAAATACATGAAAAAATACGGCCTTAAACCCGGCGACATCATGATCCTGTCCGAGGGGAACTTTTATATGGAATTCGTCATCACGGATTTCGTGCGCGACGCGCAGATGGCGTCTTCACTGGCTTCGTCCGTAAGATTCCTGGTCAGCGACGATGATTTCCGGGAGATATGGGATAACATCGGCAGGCCGGAATACCTGGTGGAGTTCCTGCTCACGGATGCGGACCTGGCAGAGAGCTTTCAGAGGCTTTACGAAGAATCGGGACTGCCGGACAATGGGACGGCAGTGACATATACGCTCATCAGGCTGGTCAATGCCGCCGGGGAAGGGATGAAAGCCGTAATACTCATACTGGTGAGCCTGCTGCTGGTCTTTATGGCGATCATCAACTTACGGTTTACGATCCTCTCGGCAATAGAAGATGAGATACGGGAAATCGGGGTGCTGAAAGCGGTCGGACTTTCTCATGGGGACGTATGCAGGCTGTACGGGGCGAAATACGCTTTCATGTCGGCGACGGGGTGTTTGGGCGGCCTTATTGCTGCAGTTTCCTGCAACCGTTTGCTGACTGCGGACATTGCCCTTGATTACGGGGAGCAGAACCTGGTGCTTACGGATGTCATACTGTCTGTTGCGGCGGCGGCATTTCTGCACGTGGTCATCAGCCTGTTTTCCGGCCTGGTTTTGAGAAAGATAAAGCATATTACCGTCGTCCAGGCACTTGTTCACCAGGATGCGGGCGGCCGCAGGCGCAGGCGCGGGCCGGCGAAGGGAAGGTTCCTGCCGGTTGAGAGTAACAGGTTGCTGCCCGTCGGTCTTTTTCTCAGTATCCGGGGCTTTGCTGTGCATCTTAGGACATGGATGCTTCCGATCGTGGTGAATGCCCTGGCGGTGTGCATCATGATCATACCGGCGAGCATGCGCAGTACTTTCAGTTCGACGGAATTTGCAACCTACATGGGGTCAGGAGTCAGCGATATCCGGATCGATCTCCAGTTCGTGGAGGACCTGGACCGGAAGCATGAGGACATAATGGGACTGCTTGTGTCTGATAGTGAGATCGGAAGCTTCGAGGCATATGCGACCTGCAGGTATGAAGTGTTCGGGAAAGAAGGCTGGGAAGATATACAAGTCCAGTGCGGAGATCATTCGGACTTCGGGATATCATACATCGAAGGGCGGGGACCGGAGAAACCGGGAGAGATCGCTGTTTCTTCAATGAATGCGAAAAAGTTGTCCGCGGGAGTCGGAGATGAGCTGACGCTGAGGATCGGAGGCGAAGAGGGGACATACAGTGTTTGCGGGGTCTACCAGGATGTCACGAATGGCGGGTACACGGCAAAGATGGCCCATCCGTACAGGAAAGAGGATGTTCTCAAATATACATATTTCATCGACACGGCTGAAGGGATACAGGCTGATGTAAAGGCTTCGCAGTATGCCGGGGAATTACCCTTTGCGAAGGTGATCCCCATGGACGAATTCCTGGCCCAGACTTTTGACATGGTCATCGGCCCCTTGTCCCAGGTGGCTGCCACCGCAGTTGCAACAGCGGTATTTATCACCATGCTTGTCACCGTATTGTTTATTAAACTGAACATGGCTCGTGATTACAGCCAGATCGCAAATATGAAAGCGATCGGGTTTTCTGATTCGGATATCCGGCTGCAGTATGTTGCCGGGACCGGTTTGGCAGCGGTGATCGGGATCCTGGCCGGGATCATCATATCGGACGCACTGGGGGAGAGCCTTGTCGGTTCCCTTATATCTGCAGCCGGGTTCGGGCTCAGCGTTATTGATTTTATTGTACAGCCGCTGGAGGTGTACCTGCTTTATCCCGCCATGGTGGCTGCAGCGGCGGTATTGGCTGCATGGTTCTGCTCGGCGGAGATCAGGAGGTACAGCATCGTCCGGCTGATAATGGAATGAGTGCAGGTGCTATGGAATGGCAGATGCAGCGCGGGTATCACTAAATATAGTCCTGGCCTATGGAATGGCCAATATAGCACGGACATCACAAAATACAGTTCTGGCCTGTGGAATGGCCAGTACCGCTAGGATAACGCAAAATTCAAACCTGGCTGATGGTATGGCCGTAGCATGGATGTCGCAAAAAACAGTTCTGACCAAATACCATAAATTATTTTCTGACCTATAAAATGGTCATAGTCAAATGCTGGCCTTTGGAATGATCCAGCATCAGCGTGAATGATCAGTGCAAATATAAAAGGTAAGTGCAGACAGGAGGAACCGTAATGGAGGCAATACTCGAAGCTAAAAGGCTTTGCAGGGAATATGAAGTCGGAGGAGAGCGGGTCGCCGTACTGAAGGATATCGGTTTGAATATAGGGAAAGGCGAGTTTGTTGCCGTTATGGGCCGGTCGGGCTCGGGCAAATCGACACTTCTGTATTGCATAAGCGGAATGGACCGGATGTCATCCGGGGAAGTGTATTTCAACGGGAAAGATATCTCCTGCCTGAATGACAGGCAGATGAGCCGACTCAGGCTTACGGCTATGGGGTTTGTGTTCCAGCATTCCCACCTGCTGAAAAACCTCAGTATAAAGGAGAATATCATCCTGCCCGCATTAAAGGCGGCACTGAAGCCCAGGGCAGAAATACTGGGATACGCGGATGCACTGATGAAAAGGCTCGGGATCGACAGGGTGGGAAGTCATGACATTACGAAAGTTTCCGGCGGGCAGCTTCAGCGCGCAGCTATCTGCCGGGCTCTGATCAACCATCCCGTGATCATATTTTGCGATGAGCCGACCGGGGCGCTCAATTCCAGCGCAACTTCGGAAGTCATGAACATTTTCAATGATATAAACCGGGAGGGAACGGCCATCCTGCTGGTTACCCATGACGTGAGGGTGGCTGCCAGGGCAGACAGGGTCATTTTCCTTGCGGATGGCAGGATCGATTCGGAGCTTGTGCTCGGCAAATACAGTGAGGATGTCTGCGAAACTGGCGGCGATACCGGTGGCATTGACGAGAGGGAAGGCAAGCTGATCAACTGGCTGGCGGAAAGGGGATTCTAGGTGGCGTAAAGGCTCCGACGGCATGGATATTGCCCGTTCGAAACCGGGAAATATTACGTCATTGTGCAAAATTTCAGCTAAAGTCACTGATGTTGAAATTTTTCATTTACCATAACGCGGTTTAACGGATATTATGTTACCAATTATTGAAATTGCACCATAAAAAACACTGGAAATGCAGACTAAAGCTGAAAAATTGCTCACCGGGGCTGACAAGATTTCAACTAAAGTCCAAATCCAGCCATAGTCCGGATTCAACTACAGTTCAAACCCAACCAAAGCCCAGGTCCAATAAACCACAAACCAAACCAAAGCCGAGTCCAATAAAACACAAACCCAACCAAAGCCCGAGTCCAACTAAAGTCCTATCCAGCTTAAGCCCAGATTTGACTAAAATCTGACTTAAGCCCAGATCGATAAAAAAACTCCCGGGATACAACCACCCGGGAGTTTTGCGGATGTTTCATAATACTATCTAAATAATATCTAAATACTATCTAAATACTTCTCAAATACTTCTCAAATACTTCTCAAATACTTCTCAAATGCTTTCCTGATACTTGTCATATGATTTTAGTACTGTCTTTATGTAATATCCTCAAATGCCGTCCTCAAATGCCAGTTTCAAACACCGGCTTTGGGCAACCTCAAACGCTTTCCTGCAATGCTGTCCGTAAGCGCCATCTTCAGAATACGGGAACGACGGCGCCCTGGTATTTTTCCTCGATGAACTTCCTGACTGTCTCGCTCCGGAGAGCATCAGCCAGGGCCTTCAGATCTTCCCTGTTCTCGTCGCCCCTGCGTACGACGAGCACGTTGGCGTAAGTCGTTGCGGCGATCGAATCCTTTTCTTCCTTTGCAAGGGCGTCGGTCATGGCGTTAAGCCCGCCCTGGATCGCGTAGTTGCCG
>JAKOPX010000203.1 GCA_029778665.1 Bacillota bacterium
CGTGCGGGCAAGGAACTGAGCATGGGATACACCAAGTAATAGGAACGGGTGCTGTTTGCCTGTGCTCATCAAATGAAGCTAATATGCTGAAAGTGTGAGAAGCGTCCCTGACCCGGGAGTCAAAAAGTGAGAAGCGTCTCTGCCCGTGACCCATAAGAGAGGTGCGGATATGCGGTCGGCTGAACTGATGAAAATTGCGCTGAAAGCCGGAGAGATAATGCTGAGGAGCGGAGCGGAAATATACAGGGTTGAAGAGACCATAGTTAGGATTTGTGAAAGCTACAGGGTACGATGCGAAAGCTTTGTTTTGCCTACAAGCATCTTTATTTCTCTTGTCGATGACGAAGGCGGCAGAAATACGGCATTCATGCGGATCAGAGACAGAAAGGTCGATCTGTCAGGCATTGACAGGGTTAACAGCCTCTCGCGCCGCATCCGGAAATCGTGCCCGGATTTCGATACAGTGCGAAAGGAACTTGAACAGATTGAAAATGCTGAAAAACACAGCTTTCCGGTGAGACTTTCCGCGACCGGCCTGGGATCGTTTGCCTTTACGCTACTTTTCCAGGGAAGCATATATGACAGCCTGGTGGCACTTGTTATCGGATGCGTTTCATATTCGGCAAGGGAGGTTCTGACCGGGAAAAGCCTGTTTTCGTTTCTTGAAAATCTTCTTGCCGGGCTGGTTACCGGTTTATTGAGCACTGCCGCGGTGGGCCTTTTTCCTGTACTCGATGGATATAAAATAATAGTAGGTTCGATAATTATGTACCTTCCGGGTGTGTCGATTACGAACAGCATAAAGGACGCGCTTTACGGCGACCTTGTCGCCAGTATGGCAAGATTGGGTGAGGCGATACTTCTGGTAACTGTTCTGTCGGCCGGTGTCGGCATTGCATTGCTGATATCTGCGTACCGGAGGTAATGCGTTATGAATGCGCTGTTGGCTTTCATAGGCAGCTTTGCAACCAGCCTGACTTTCAATATAAAGGGACACAAGCTTGTCTTTGCTGGATTTTCGGGCTTGATAGGCTATTTTGTGTATTCGGTTGTTTTTCACATCACCGGACACTCGAATTTTGCGATCCTGATCGGAGCAACAGCTGTAGGCCTTTACAGTGAAACTGCTGCCAGGGTGCTGAAGTCCCCGGCCACTGTTTTCTCGATACCCGGTATTCTGCCCCTTGTACCTGGAATAGCGGCGTATGAAATGATACGGTTTCTTGTGGGCAGTGAACCGGTCAGCGCTGTCGGGAAGCTTACTGAAACCCTGGGCGGGGCCGGGGCGATTGCTTTTGGCATAATGCTTGTGACGGCAGTTTTCAGGTCCGTGACAGGAACGCGCAGCAAAAAGCCTGAAAGAGAATAGCCCTGGAATGAGATGTGATCCTGAACACTGTATATGCCAGGTATGAGAAACATAAATAGGACCAGAATAGAACCGGCCCGACTGGTACGGACTTCGTGTGAGAGCGTGAAAAGGGTTGATCAAATTTATCTTCCGAGGTGAAATGAGCAGTTTTGCTTGCTATTGGAACAGCAGACTATGCCCGGGAGAGCGGACAGTCTGCTGCAAAGCAACCTGCATGAGTGGTATGCCTGTTACGGCATCAGGTATTTTACATCGGTTTCATGAACATCTGCGTCCAATAGCATACGCCGTTTTTGTTTTTGGCAAGCCCGACTCCTATTTCCGTATATGAGCGGCTCAGGATGTTATTCCTGTGACCGGGCGAATTCATCCAGTCCCGCATCACTTCCGCCGGCGTCCTCTGACCGTATGCAATGTTTTCACCAGCTGCTGAAAAACGCAGGCCAAAATTCTCCATCATCTGGAACGGCGTGCCATAAGTCGGAGAGGTATGGGAGAAATAACCTTTGTTTGCCATATCGGCCGATTTGTAACGGGCAACCCTGCTCAGTTCCCAGTTGATTTTCAACGCAGGGAGTCCTGCTTTTGCCCTTTCAGCGTTTACGAGCCTTGCAACTTCATTTTCCAGGGCGGTTGTTGTTACCGCAGGTATTGTAATCTTCTGCCCGGGATAGATCAGGTTCGGGTTCTTGATCTGCGGATTGGCAGCAATGATCTCGCTCATTCCGACCTGATGCTTAACCGCTATTTTCCAGATAGTATCGCCGCTTTTCACCGTGTACGTAGTCTGAGCAAAGACAGGCGATGAAAACAGCAAAACAAGCAACAATATAAAAACTGCCCTTTTTCTCATCATATCACCTCAGGGATATGATTTGAAAAATGCTGTTTAAAAATGCTGGCAATATAAATCTTGAATGGTAATTTGTTGGGGATTGTTGGGGACAGTTCTCACGTTTTTATCGTTTCACAGCTCATGTTCCGGTTGGTTTTCATTTCCGGGAATAATTCCCATGATTTGTTGAAAACGTGAGAACTGTCCCCGGGTGATTCGAGTGATTCCAAGGCAACAGTCAAAAAGGTGAGAAGCGTC
>JAKOPX010000204.1 GCA_029778665.1 Bacillota bacterium
ACACTGACCATAAGGTTGTAGAGCGTGGATTTGCCCATATTGTAGAAATCCAGGTAGACTGATACAGGCTGTCCTACGAATGTTTCAGTCATCATGCTGATGTCGCCTGTCACGAGCCTCGGGCTCTGGAGCACCCTTACGCTTATGGATTCCTTTGCGGTGTACGGGTTCCCTTTTTCATCCTCATATTCAAAATTGACTGTCAGCATATATGACTTCTGCTCCGCGTCAGGTTTTGCCTGGAGCACCAGTTCACGTTCGACGCTCTGGGTCCTTGGTATGCTTTCTATATAGAAGGTATTGCCTGAATCCGTGGGGGTGAAAGTGCCGTCCTCGGACAGGACCGTCACCTTGATGTTGGATACGTCTACGGTCTTATTTGTGTTGAGGAACGACATTTTCAGGCTGAATTCGCTGCCGGCATTCACCGGGAACGGATCTATCGTGTAGTTGCTTATGATGATCCTGGGCACCGTCTTGCCCGCGTCATTTTCAACGAACACGCCAATGTACTGCGTTGCGTTGTACCTGTTGCCAAGCACATCCTCATATTCCACGTTCAATGAAATCGGGTAATTCTTCGTAGCAGCATCCTCTGATGCAAAAAGCTTGTAAGTAACTTTCTCCGACTTGCTGCCGTCGATTCCCGTAAAGTACACCGGGTTCATGGATCTGATCACAATGCCCGCGTCTGTGTTCATCGTCACCTTGACATTTCTTGCAGACGCACCGCCGTTGTTCTTCAGATTAAAACTCACGCTGAATTCCCTGCCGACACCGACAGCTTCGTTCGGAGCAGCGATCTGTTCGAAGGTGATGTTTGGTCTCGTCCCTTCGCCCTCTCCGACAGGTACGAATATTTTGTTTTGCTCAGAGTACTTGTTTCCGGCAGAATCCCTGTATTCGAACGAAACATTAAGTTCATTGCTGCCTGCTGCTCCGGACGCAGGCGGCAGCAGGTCATATGATACGGTCGCCGAACCGTTTCCGTATATCAGGTCGATATACCTGACATCTGTGGTGTTGTGGAGGCTGTATCCGTCAGTCCTCAGTCCTCCGAGCGTAACTTTTACGTCATCGGCCCTGAGGTTTCCGAGATTTTTCAGCTTCAGTTCAAGGGTTATCACGTCCGAAGCGGCACCTGACTTTTTCACGTTTATGCTCTCGACCGT
>JAKOPX010000205.1 GCA_029778665.1 Bacillota bacterium
ATCGGCAGCATCTGAAAAGTTTATACAGGTTTCTGGTGGATATAACGAGAAGGACACACCCGTTCCCATCCCGAACACGGAAGTTAAGCTTCTCAGTGCCGACGATACTTGGCTGGAGACGGCCCGGGAAAATAGGTCTCCGCCAGAAATTTATCAAAGCCCTGTGTTGATCACACAGGGCTTTGTTCTTTTGATACAACCGTACTTTTTACGAAAACCGTGTTTTCATGCTGCATGGGTAACTGTGCTGTTATGAGTCATTTCATTCAAGAGTCGTTTTTTAATCCAGATCTTATGCCGGTATTTCCGCAGCGGAAAGCTGATTTGACTGCTGTTATTGAAGGGAAATCAACTTCCGCTGCGATCTTTAAGTCTTGCTAAAACGTACTGCGATATTAAAACTCAGTTTTTCCTTCATTATTATATAGTGTCGTCTAGAGTTATTATGACAGTCCTCGTGCTGCCATCCCATTTTACATCCGCGCCGAAACTTTCGGCAACGGCACGTGCAGGCACCAGCGTCCTGTCGTTTACTACCTGAGGCGGAACATCAAGGGTGATTTTTTCACCGTTTTTAGTCATAACACTATTGCCGACGGTCATTTTAACAATGTCCGTTCCTCTCATGGCAGTGACGGTTTTTGTCGCCTGGTCCCATTCGACGGTCGCACCCATTGCTTCAAAAATGGCCCTGAGTGGGACGAGAGTACGTCCGTTCTGGATTATCGGCGGCTGGTCAAACTGTATCGGTCTCCCGTTAAGAAGGACCCTTATCGGAGTTTTGTAGTCAGGTGAAATTACTGTCAGAATATAGTCGCGACTGTCATAAGACTGTCATAATAGAAACTGCTGTGCGCGATGACGCGGATATAATACGTGCCTTTATCCAGCCTGATCTCGTTGGACCTGCCCCTGGTATCGATACCTCTGGAATCAAAGTTCAAAAGCTCTTTTTCATTGCTGTCAAACAGCGCTATCTTCCAAAAGACGGAGGACGATTCATTGTTTCCATGATCAAAGCCCAGGCTTACCCTGCACGGGTCGGTCAGGGTGAATTTGTAATAATCGATGTCGGAATATTTCCTGAGGTTTCCCGTTACCGGTCTGTTCAGTTCATGAATGAGGGTTGCCTTTTCCCTCGTGTCGTTGTGTTCTATTTCAAATTCACCGATATTTTCGGTGTACTCAACAGTCAGCTTGTAGTCGGCGCTGCTGTGATAGAAACTGCCGTTCGAGATTATGCGGATATAATATGTTCCTTTGTCAAGATAAGCGTTCATGGATTTTCCTGCCGTGTCGGTACCTCTCGATTCATAATACAGAACTTCATTTTCATTGCTGTCAAATACTGTGATTTTCCAAAAGACTGAAGTATTTTCAAGATTGGTGTGGTTGAAACCTATGTTCACCTTTCCCGGATACGGCAGTGTGAAACTGTAAAAGTCGACATCATCGTAAACCCTGTTGTTGCCGGTGACAGGACTGTTCAGTTTCTGGATGACCGTTGCGTTCTTTATATCATTATTATGTTCTATTTCGAATTCACCTTTGTTTTCGGTGTAGTTCACCGTCAGCCTGTATTCGGCATCCCTGTGGTAGAAACTGCCGTTCGCTGTGACGCGTATGAAATATGTACCTTTATCAAGGTAGGCGTTCATGGACTTGCCAGCTGTCTCGGTTCCCCTTGATTCATAGGTCAGAACAATGTTTTCCAGGCTGTCAAACATGGTTATCTTCCAGAACACAGCTGAAGATTCGAGGTTTTTGTGGTTTAACCCAATGTTACCCGGCCGGGCGAAGGCAGTTCGACCTTGTAATACTTTACGGTATCGTATTTCGGCAGGTTGTCGGTCACCGGGCCGTTGACCGGTATCGATACTGCTTCGTCAATCGAAGCACAGACCGGCAGCGAGCAGAATGTGACGAGTGCAGCCAGGATTAACAGCACTGCCGCCAGTGCTTTTTTTGATGTCATATCTATCCTCTCATTTTAAATATCAGATAATATGTGTTTGATTAGAAGCAAGCAGTATTATACCATATGATGGGCATAAATGTGTATATGCTGATGATTGAATGTGCTGCGGCCATGTGGAGCTTCGATATACGAGCCGTGGCCTTCCCGGTTTGGTGCGCGTGTACGTGTTCCTCAAAATATCCCACGACCGGAGCGGTGTCCCTGTCAGGATAAAACTCGGCCTAAGGTGCTACCTGGCCCATTCTGAAGAACTGTCCCCAAATACTGAAACCATGCTCCCGGCATATTCTGAAGAACTGTCCCTCAACCGAAGGTCCGTCCCCAAAATAAAAAATCTCCTCACATGAAGGACTGTTCCCTGGCTGAAGGACTGTCCCCCAAAAGGAGAACCGTCCCCAAATCGGAGAACTGTCCCCTATACATGAAATTTATCCTGTGTTATTATGTTGTATCATGGTCTGACATTTGCTGATAATAACTGCTGACAGACATGACGGGAGGAGGGATGGCCTGCCGTACAGGGCGGGCCGGAAGCTGATGGACAGGATTATCAGAGCAGGTATAGTCGGGTACGGTAACCTTGGGAAAGGTGTGGAAGCTGCGCTAAGGCAGAATCCTGATTTCAGGCTGGAGGCCGTATTTACAAGGAGAGCGGCGGATGATATCGGGGCGTCTGTAAAAGCGGTACATATTTCCGAGATCGGTAAATACAAAGGGCTCATTGATGTCATGATACTTTGCGGAGGGTCCGCGACAGATCTGCCGGAGCAGGCGCCGATGATCGCGTCCATGTTCAACACAGTGGACAGTTTCGATACGCATGCAAGGATACCTGAGTATTTCAGGATGATGGATGAAACGGCGAAAAAATCCGGGACGCTCAGCCTGATCTCGACCGGGTGGGATCCTGGGCTGTTTTCCATGATGCGGCTCATTACGGAATCCATCCTGCCTGTCGGGAATACATATACTTTCTGGGGGAAGGGCGTGAGCCAGGGACATTCAGATGCGGTCAGGAGGGTACCAGGTGTGAAAAACGCGGTCCAGTACACTATCCCTGTCGAAAGTGCGCTGGAGAGAGTCAGGTCAGGAGAGAATCCGGACCTTTCCGTCCGTGAAAAGCATATGAGGGTGTGTTACGTTGTGCCTGAACAGGGAGCGGACAAGGATAAGATCGCGGAGACTATCAGAAGTATGCCTCATTACTTTGCCGAGTACGACACTACAGTCCATTTCGTGACGGAAGAGGAATTCTGCAGGGACCACAAAGGCATGCCGCACGGCGGTTTCGTCATAAGGACAGGGGAAACGGGAGCAGGAACGAAACAGAGAATGGAATTCAGCCTTAAACTGGACAGCAACCCGGAGTTCACGGCAAGCGTTCTTACGGCATACGCCAGGGCAGTGTACAGGCTGGCAGGCGAAGGACAGACAGGCGCACGCACGGTGTTCGATATACCGCTGGCATACCTGTCGCCAAAAACCGCTGAAGAATTAAGGAAGGAACTGCTGTAACTTTACAGGGACTATGACTTTACGAGGACGGTTCCCGGAAATTGCTTTGCGGGGACAGTCCTCAAAAATGATTTTTAGGGGACAGACCTGCAACGCCGGCGATCTTTTGAAAAGTAAAAATGACTGCCCCCAAACTTCTGAAAAACTTTGAAAAAAGTACTTGCATTGTTATTTGTGATGTAGTAAAATATCACTTGCTGTGTGACATAACGATGAAGTGGGAGATTGCTATTCTTTGAAATAGGGAACTTCCACGGAGAATGTCCGATTCATGAAACCGGGCGACAAGTCACTGTACATTTTGCGACTGTACAGATAGTGTATCTGTTTGTAAAGTACAGCCCAGGTTTTGCAGGTCTTCGGACCGTGTAACAGCCTGGGTTTTATAAATAGAAAAACAGGAAACACCCGGCATAGTGTACAGAATAAAACGCTTGTTGTACGTAACATTCGAAGGGATCAGGAGTCGGAAAGCGCGCGGGAACCGCGGCTTTCAGAACCGCCGGACAGTTCAGGCAGGAACTGGTCCGGTACCGAGGTTCGGATGAAGTTCAGAAAGGCGGATCCCTGAACACTATCAAGGAGGTTATTGTATGGCAAACAATCAGAAAATCAGAATCAGGCTGAAGGCATTCGATCACCAGATACTCGATCAGTCAGCCGAGAAGATCGTCGACACTGCCAAAAGGACCGGCGCACAGGTTTCCGGACCGGTACCGCTTCCTACGAAGAAGGAGATCTTCACGATACTGAGAGCTCCTCACAAGTATAAGGATTCGCGTGAGCAGTTCGAGATGAGGACCCATAAGAGGCTGATAGATATTCTGATGCCTACGCCTAAGACGGTTGATGCCCTTATGAGGCTCGATCTGCCGGCAGGTGTTGATATAGAGATAAAGCTGTGAGCTTTATCGGCTTTTGAGAGAGATCATGTTCGTGAGAAATCATGAACCAATGATGATTAGGAGGTAACAGGATGAGTAAGTTTATTCTCGGCAAAAAAATTGGCATGACACAGGTTTTTGATGAGAACGGCATCGTTATACCGGTAACGGTCATACAGGCCGGGCCTTGTGCTGTTGTACAGAAGAAAACTGTAGAGAACGATGGTTATACCGCAATAAAGCTGGGATTTGAAGATGTTCCGGAGAAGAAGCTCAACAAGCCGGAACTTGGTCTGTTTAAGAAGATCAATGTTACGCCCAGGAAGTATCTCAGGGAGTTCAGGACTGAGGATGTCGACAAATTCGAAGTCGGACAGCTGATCAACGTTGCTGACATGTTCACAAGCGGTGACAGGATAGATGTAACCGGTATATCCAAGGGCAAAGGCTTCCAGGGTGTCATGAAGAGGTTCGGTTCCTCGAGAGGTCCCGAATCACACGGTTCCAAGTATCACAGGAGAGTCGGAACCATGGGTGCCGGCACTAACCCGGGAAGAGTGTTCAAGGGCAAGAAGCTGCCGGGACATATGGGAATGGAAAGAGTAACGGTCCAGAACCTTGATGTGGTCAGAGTTGACGGCGAAAGGAACCTGATGCTTGTAAAAGGCGCGGTTCCGGGTCCCAAGGGCGGCCTTGTCATCGTACGGGAAACCGTTAAGGCCGGCAAGTAATACGGATGGGAGGAGGAAGCGATCATGCCAAAGGTTGATTTATACAACATGAAAGGCGAGACAATCGGCGAAATCGAACTCAGTGACGATATTTTCGGCATAGATGTCAATGAGAACGCGATGTATCTCGCTGTACAAAACCAGTTAGCAAACAGGAGGCAGGGCACACATTCCACGAAGACCAAGAGCGAGGTCAGCGGCGGCGGAAGGAAGCCGTGGAGACAGAAAGGCACAGGCCGTGCCCGCCATGGAAGCATACGCTCGGCTCAGTGGATAAAGGGCGGTATCGTACATGGACCCAAGCCGAGGAGTTATTCGTACACTCTGCCGAAGAAGCTCAAGAGACTTGCATTGAAGTCGGCACTTACTTCCAAGGTCAACAACAACGAGATCCTGGTACTGGATCAGCTGAACTTTGACGCCATCAAGACTAAGCAGATGGTCAACGTACTCGACGCGCTCAAGGTCGACAAAGGTGCCCTTATAGTGCTTGACAGCAAGAATGAGAACGTTGAGAAATCTGCAAGGAACATACCGGGCGTAAAGACAGCGCTTGTGAATACCATAAACGTGTTCGACATACTCAAATACGACAAGTTCATAATAACGAAAGATGCAGTTGCAAAAGTCGAGGAGGTGTATGCGTAATGAGAGCACCGGAAGATGTAATCATCAGACCGTTCATAACTGAGAAAAGCAACCAGGAAGTAGCAGCCGGGAAATACACCTTTATCGTGAATTACAACGCTACAAAGACGGAAATCAGGCAAGCTGCTGAAAAGCTTTTTCAGGTTAAGGTCCTCGAGGTCAATACCATAAATTACAGAGGAAAAGAAAAGAGGCTGGGCGTCCATGTCGGAACCAGGCCCAGGTGGAAGAAGGCTGTTATCAAGATAGACCTCAATCCCGAGCCTGAAAAATATCTGACGAAGGGCGGCAAGGAAGCAGTCAGCCCGAAGAAATACAAAACCAGCATTGAAGAATACGGTGTGACACAGTAAGACCTCGGCTTAACGGGCAAAGCACTGCCCGGATGGAAGCAGCTGCATCGCAGCACAGCACGCAGTTTCGGGTAACGAGAAGAAATCCGGCCGGATCTGCGGAAACATCAGAGTAACTACGTTCTTGAATTAAGGAGTGAGAAGAAATGGCAGTAAAAAAGTATAGTCCTACTTCTCCCGCCAGAAGGTTCATGACGGTTTCCACCTTTGAGGAGATCACGAAGAAGGAACCTGAGAAATCACTGGTACAGATACTGAGAAAGACTGGCGGCAGAAACGTTTACGGCAGGATAACCGTTCGCCACATAGGCGGAGGGATGAAAAGAAAATACAGGATCATAGATTTCAAGAGGAACAAGGACGGCATAAATGCTAAAGTAGCCGCTATAGAATATGATCCCAACAGGACTGCAAATATTGCGCTTCTCCACTATGTAGACGGAGAAAAGAGATATATAATCGCACCGGTCGGACTGAAGGTCGGAGATATAGTAGAATCAGGGCCGGATGCTGACATCAAGCCTGGCAATGCTCTTCCGCTGGCTAATATACCTGTTGGTACTCTGGTACACAATATCGAACTGAAGCCCGGAAAAGGCGGCCAGCTCGTCAGGGCTGCAGGCGGAGCGGCTCAGCTCATGGCAAAGGAAGGCGATTATGCCCAGCTCAGGCTCCCTTCAGGTGAAGTAAGGCTGGTAAGCCTTCAGTGCAAGGCAACAGTCGGCCAGGTAAGCAATATCGAACATGAGAACATCACTATTGGCAAGGCCGGAAGAAAGAGATGGATGGGTGTAAGGCCGACTGTCCGCGGTGTTGTTATGAACCCGGTGGACCACCCGCATGGCGGCGGTGAAGGAAAATCACCGATAGGCAGGCCAAGTCCGGTTACCCCTTGGGGTAAACCCACACTTGGTTACAAGACCAGGAAGAAGAACAAGAAGTCTGATAAGTTCATCGTTAAGAGAAGAAATTCCAAATAATAGAGTGCGGGAATCCATAGGCTGGAAAGGAGGATTAACACCGAATGAGCAGATCTTTGAAGAAGGGACCGTATGTTGATCAGAAACTCCTTAAGAAAATAGAGGAGATGAACAGGGCCAATGACAAGAAGGTTATAAAGACCTGGTCCAGGGCATCAACCATATTCCCTCAGATGGTAGGACACACTATTGCAGTACATGACGGCAGAAAGCATGTGCCGGTTTATATAACCGAAGAGATGGTAGGGCATAAGCTGGGCGAGTTCGCACCGACCAGGACATTCAGAGGGCACGGGCATCATACGGAGAAGTCAACAGCGTTGAAGTGATCCGGCAGGGTATGATTTGCGTGCATGAGCAAGCTTAATGCCGAAAGGAGGAAATCCAGTTGGAAAAAAAGGTTTTGTCCAAAGAAGAGCTTTTGAAGAACAAGGATCAGATACTGGAACAATATAACAAGACCAGCAGACAGTTTCAGAAACCTGCGCTGCTTACAAAGAAGGAGAGGAAGATACTCGGGATAGGCAAGGATGAAGGCAGAGCCATCCTCAGGTATGCAAGGATCTCCGACAGGAAAGCCAAGATCGTCCTGGATCTTATAAAAGGCAAGGGTATCGATGAAGCTTACGCTATCTTGAGATATACACCGAAAGCTGCTTCCGAGCTGATTTACAAGCTGCTGAAATCAGCAGAGGCGAATGCCGTGAACAACAACGACCTCAACAGGGATGCGCTTTATGTAGCAGAAGCATATGCGACACAGGGCCCGACTCTGAAGAGGATCCAGCCGAGGGCAAGAGGAAGCGCTTACAGGATACGCAAGAGGACCAGTCACATTACTGTGGTACTGAAGGAAAGATAAGGGCCGGTAATACGCTAAGAAGGAGGTTCAATAATGGGCCAGAAGGTAAATCCGCATGGATTACGAATCGGTATAATCAAGGATTGGGACACCAAATGGTATGCAAGCGACAAAAACTTCAGCGAGTACCTGGTTGAAGACTACAGGATCAGGGAGTATATCAAGAAGAAGCTGTATGCCGCCGGTGTCGCAAGAATTGAAATAGAGAGGGCCGCAAACAAGGTCAAGATAAATGTCCATACCGCAAAACCGGGTTTGGTCATCGGCAAGGGCGGTCAGGGCATAGAAGAACTGCGCAAGGAGATAGAGAATCTCACTGGAAAAAGCGTCCTGATCAACATAACAGAAATAAAGGTACCCGAGATCAATGCCCAGCTGGTTGCCGAAAACATCGCAGCACAGCTTGAAAAGAGGATATCTTTCAGGAGAGCGATGAAACAGGCAATGGCTAGAGCCATGAAACTGGGCGCGAAAGGTATCAAGACCGCTGTCTCGGGAAGGCTTGGCGGAGCTGAAATAGCCAGGACAGAGCATTATCATGAAGGAACCATTCCGCTGCAGACACTGAGAGCGGATATAGATTATGGTTTTGCCGAAGCAAACACGACTTACGGAAAGATCGGCGTAAAGACGTGGATATATAAAGGTGAAGTGCTTCCGGCCGTTAAAAAGGACAACAAGGCAGAAGGGGGCGATAAGTAATGTTGATGCCGAAAAGGGTCAAACGCAGAAAAGTTCAGAGAGGCAGAATGAAAGGTATCGCATCCAGGGGAAATTACGTGGCTTACGGTGAATACGGACTGCAGGCAATCGAGCCCGCATGGGTCACGAGCAACCAGATAGAAGCTGCCAGGGTAGCGATGACACGTTTCACGAAAAGAGGCGGCCAGGTCTGGATAAAGATATTCCCCGACAAGCCGGTCACGAAGAAGCCGGCCGAGACCCGAATGGGAAGCGGTAAAGGTTCGCCGGAATACTGGGTTGCAGTTGTAAAGCCCGGAAGAGTATTATTTGAGATCGCGGGAGTACCGGAAGAAACGGCAAGGGAGGCTATGAGGCTCGCAATGCACAAGCTTCCGATGAAGTGCAAATTCATAGCCCGCGAGAAAGAAATGGGTGGTGAAACGAATGAAAGCCAGTGAGTTGAGAAATATGACACAGGAAGAACTGCAGAAGGAACTGAACGAACTTAAGTCCGAGCTTTTCAAACTTCGTTTCCAGCTTGTGACCAACCAGTTGGAAAATCCCATGAAGCTCAGAGATGTAAAGAGGAATATTGCCCGAGTCAAGACAGTGATGAGGGAGAGAGAAATAAAAGGTGCAAAGGCTTAATGAAAGGAGGAATCCTGCTTGGCTGAAAGAGGATTGAGGAAAACCAGGATAGGCAAGGTAGTCAGTGACAAGATGGATAAGACCATCGTCGTTGCAATAGAGACCAGCGTAAAGCATCCTTTGTACAAGAAGATCGTTAAAAGGACCTACAAGCTGAAGGCTCACGATGAGAACAACGAATGCCGCGTAGGCGACAGGGTCAAGGTAATGGAGACCCGTCCGCTCAGCAGGGAAAAAAGGTGGAGACTCGTCGAGATCATCGAAAGGGCACGTTGACAGAAGTATTTTGAAGTAACTGGAAGGAGGTACCGGTATGATCCAGGTCCAGACGAGACTGAAGTCAGCAGACAACACCGGAGCCAAGGAACTTATGTGCATAAAGGTGCTCGGAGGCTCCAAGAGGAAATATGCAAATATAGGAGACGTTATTGTTTGCTCAGTTAAAAATGCAACACCCGGCGGAGTTGTGAAAAAGGGTGAAGTCGTTAAGGCTGTTATAGTTCGCTCCAAAAAGGGAGTAAGGAGACCGGATGGTTCTTATATAAGGTTTGACGAGAATGCAGCAGTTATCATCAAGGAAGACAAGAACCCGAGAGGAACGCGTATATTCGGACCTGTTGCAAGAGAACTGAGAGACAAGGAATACATGAAGATACTGTCACTTGCACCGGAAGTTATCTGAACAGGGAGAGGAGGCGGCACAAAGTGGCAAACAAGGTACATGTTAAAACCGGAGATATCGTATATGTCCTCTCAGGCAAGGATAAGGGCAAAAAGGGCAAGGTTCTTGCTGTTAACCCCGATGATATGACTGTGATCGTTGAAGGCGTCAATATAACGAAGAAACACAGGAAGCCGAGGGGAAGGCTGCAGGAAGGCGGCATAATCAGCCAGGAATCGCCGATCAGCAGTTCAAAGGTCATGCTGGTATGCACAAGGTGCAAAAGCCCGACCAAGATATCAAGGGTAATCCGTGAGAACGGGCAGAAAGACCGTGTATGCAAAAGATGCGGCGAGGTAATAGACACACAGAAGGAAGCAAAGGAAGAATAGCGCATGCTTTCTCGAAAGGAGGTTAATGTCTGATGTTAAGGCTTAAGGATAAATACATCAACGAAGTAAAACCGGCGATGACTGCAAAGTTTAAATACAAAAGTCCCATGCAGATCCCGAAACTCGAAAAGATAGTAATAAACATGGGAGTCGGCGAAGCAAAGGAAAATCCCAAAGCTATGGATGCAGCAGTTAATGACCTGATGATCATTACAGGACAGAGACCGGTAGTGACCAA
The DNA here is from genome assembly GCA_029778665.1 of Bacillota bacterium. Classification (GTDB taxonomy): domain Bacteria; phylum Bacillota; class Clostridia; order Acetivibrionales; family DTU013; genus DTU013. The sequence goes on from JAKOPX010000205.1 coordinate 10,575, forward strand.
AGCCAAGAAGTCCATCTCGAATTTCAAGCTGAGGGCTGGAATGAGCATAGGCTGCAAAGTCACGCTTCGCGGCGACAAGATGTATAATTTCATCGACAAACTGTTCAACGCTGCTCTGCCGCGTGTCAGGGACTTCAGAGGAGTAAATCCCAATTCATTTGACGGAAGAGGGAATTACACGCTTGGTATAAAGGACCAGCTGATATTCCCTGAGATCGAGTATGACAAGGTCGACAAGGCAAGGGGAATGGATATCGTATTTGTTACCACTGCCAAAACGGACGAGGAAGCCAGAGAGCTCCTGAAGCTCCTGGGAATGCCGTTTGCGAACAGGTAAGTGGCGGAAGGAGGATATACGTGGCAAAGAAATCGTTGATCGTAAAACAGAAAAGAACTCCAAAATACAGTACCAGGGCTTACAACAGATGCCAGATCTGCGGCAGGCCTCATGCTTATATGAGGAAGTTCGGGATATGCCGCCTGTGCTTCAGGGTTCTGGCTTATAAAGGTCAAATACCGGGAGTCAGGAAAGCCAGCTGGTAATCAGTTTTGGGAGGAGGTTTAGAATATGCAGATAACAGATGCTATCGCCGACATGCTGACCAGGATCAGGAATGCAAGCTCGGCAAAACACGAGTCGGTCGACATTCCGGCATCCAATATAAAGAAGGATATAGCCCGTATATTGTTGGATGAAGGCTACGTAAAAGATGTCGAATTCATAGAAGACGGCAAGCAGGGTATCATCCGTATACATCTTAAATATACAGGCAACAAGCAGAGTGTTATTTCAGGAATAAAGAGGATAAGCAAGCCCGGACTCAGGGTTTATGCCAAAAAGGACGAACTGCCCAAGGTCCTCGGCGGACTCGGTATTGCAGTCATTTCCACGTCAAAGGGCATGATGACCGACAAGAAGGCGAGAGCCGAAGGCGTAGGCGGGGAAGTGCTTGCTTTTATATGGTAGTTTGATTTACAATGTATCTGCGAATCGACAGGAGAAATTCTTTAAATACGAGGAAATTCTTATAAAGACCGGTTCGCACTGAATATCTGAAAAGGGCTCTCGCGGTAATGTCCGGAGAGGGCTCATAATCTCAAGAACAGGAGGTGCTTTGATGTCAAGGATAGGTAAGAAACCTATAGATATACCGGCAGGTGTGAATGTTGATATCAAGGGCAATGTTGTTACAGTAAAGGGTCCGAAGGGAACCCTTACAAAGGAATTGCACAAGGATATGATCATTAAGCAAGAGGGGAACCAGATCATCGTATCAAGGCCTTCAGACGAAAAGATCCACAAGTCCCTCCATGGATTGACGAGGACACTTATCAACAATATGGTGGAAGGTGTCACCAAGGGTTTTGAGAAGGCACTTGAGATCAATGGTGTCGGTTACAGGGCTCAGAAGCAGGGAAAGAAACTGGTACTCAACATTGGCTATTCGCATCCGGTGGAAATGGAAGAGCCTGCAGGTATAACCGCAGATGTACCCGCCCCGAACAAGATAGTCGTGAAAGGCTGCGACAAACAGGCAGTCGGCGAGTTTGCAGCGAAGATAAGGGCGCAGAGAGTGCCTGAGGTCTACCTCGGCAAGGGTATCAAGTACGAGGACGAAGTGATCAGACGCAAGGCAGGCAAGACCGGGGCCAAATAATTAGGAGGGAGTTAGGAAGAGATGATAACCAAGGTTGCAAAAAATGAAATCAGGCAAAGAAAACATGAGCGAGTACGCAAAAAGATATTTGGTACTCCTGAGCGTCCAAGGCTCAATGTTTTCAGAAGCTTAAAGCATATATATGCACAGATCATCGACGATACGACCGGTACAACGCTTGTGGCTGCGTCCACCGTTGAGAAGGAGCTGAAAGACAAGCTGACCTATGGCGGCAACAAGGAGGCTGCCAGGGAAGTTGGCAGGCTGATTGCCCGGAAAGCGGCAGAAAAGGGCATAAAACAGGTCGTATTCGACAGAGGCGGATATCTGTACCACGGAAGAGTCAAAGAACTTGCAGAAGGCGCAAGAGAAGGCGGACTTGAATTTTAAGGCGGGCTGCACCGACAGTAACCAGGTTTGAATTAGGAGGGATGGAAATTGCAGCGTATCGATGCTGGAACATTGGATCTTAAGGAAAAGGTCGTTAAAATAGGTCGTGTTGCCAAGGTTGTAAAGGGCGGCAGAAACTTCCGTTTCAGTGCTCTTGTAGTAGTCGGGGATGAAAACGGCTATGTCGGGGCAGGAATGGGGAAAGCGGCTGAAATCCCTGATGCCATCAGGAAAGGGATAGATGATGCGAAGAAGAACCTGATAAAGGTTCCGCTCGTAGACACCACCATACCCCATGAAGTAATCGGACATTTCGGAGCCGGAAAGGTATTGCTCAAACCGGCAGGCCCCGGTACCGGTGTCATTGCCGGAGGCGCTGTCAGGGCAGTCCTCGAACTGGCCGGAGTTCGTGATATAAGGACCAAGTCATTGGGATCCAACAATCCGATCAACATGGTCAATGCAACCATGGAGGCGCTCAGGCAACTGAAAACAGTTGAGGAAGTTGCCGCACTGCGCGGCAAGAAGCCGGAAGAAATATTGGGTTAGGAGGACACTACAGTGGCAAAGCTGAAGATTACATTGATAAAGAGCACATGCAAGTGTAATAAGAACCAGAAAGCTACTGTTGAAGCGCTTGGTTTGAAAAAGATAAGAAGTTTTGTCGAACATGAAGACACCCCTCAGATCAGAGGGATGATCAAAAGGGTATCACACCTGGTATCCGTAGAGGAAATATGAGGGAGGTGCGGAAAGTGAAACTACACGAATTGCGACCGGCAGAAGGTGCGAGGAGACTTCCGAACAGGAAGGGAAGAGGGCACGCATCAGGTAACGGAAAGACAGCAGGACGCGGCCACAAGGGTCAGAATGCACGCTCCGGCGGTGGAGTAAGACCGGGTTTTGAAGGCGGTCAGATGCCTCTCTACAGAAGGATACCAAAGAGAGGATTCAACAATAAGAATTTTGCAAAGGTTTACGCTGAGATAAACGTATCAGCGCTGAACGTATTTGAAGATGGCACTGTGGTAAATGCAGAACTCCTGAAGGAAAAGGGTCTGATAAAGGAGATATATGACGGCGTAGCGGTGCTTGGAAACGGAGAACTCACGAAGAAGCTCACTGTACAGGCTGCCAGATTTACCAAGACAGCTTCCCAGAAGATAGAAGCTGCAGGAGGGAAGAAAGAGGTGGTATAAATGGGCGAAATGTTCCAGACCATACGCAATGCATGGAGGATCCCGGAACTTCGCAAAAAAATACTGTTTACCATAGCAATGCTGATAGTGTTCAGGTTCGGAAACCGCATACCGAATCCGGGCCTTGACGCAGAGGCGTTCTCAAGACTGATTGAAATGTTCGGTTCGCTCGGAAGTGTCGTTGACATTGTATCGGGCGGCGCTTTCAAAGTGGCATCGATATTTGCTATGGGTATATCACCGTATATCAATGCTTCGATCATCGTACAGCTTCTGACGGTTGCTATACCTGCCCTTGAAAAACTGCAGAAGGAGGGCCAGGAGGGTCAGAAGATCCTGCAGCAGTATGTCAGATACGGTGCCGTCATACTTGGCATTGTACAGGCTGTGGCCCTGTATTTCACCGTGCGTCCGCATGGCGGCATTATTGATGGCGGAAGCGTCTGGAGTTTCCTTTTGGTAGTATTCTCATTCGCAGCAGGTACCGCATTCCTGATGTGGCTCGGTGAGCAGATCACGGAGCATGGCATTGGCAACGGTATTTCGCTGATCATATTTGCCGGTATCATATCCAGGGGGCCTTCGGCTGTAGAAGGCATAATCATATATTATAAGCTTGGCATGTTCGGTACCGGTATTCTTGGAATACTTGCAATAATCGGCATAGTAGTGCTTTTCATAGCCGTGATTGCAGCAGTCATCTGGGTGCAGCAGGCTGAAAGAAGGATTCCGATCCAGTATGCGAAGCGCGTCGTCGGCAGGAAGATGTATGGCGGACAGAGCACACATCTGCCTATCAAGGTCAACCTTGCAGGCGTTCTGCCGATAATCTTCGCAATGTCGATAATGATGCTGCCGTCCACGATCGTGACGCTGTTCTTTGCGAACAAGGACAACTGGTTCGTAAGGCTGTTCAAGAACCCTGAACGTAGCTGGGTATATATCATAATTTATGCGTTGCTTATCATATTCTTCACGTTCTTCTATTCAGTTATCCAGTTCAACCCTGTTGAGATAGCGAACAACCTGAAGAAGAACGGCGGCTTCATACCCGGATACAGGCCGGGGAAAGCGACTGCGGACTATATTACCAAAGTGCTGAACAGAGTCACGTGGTTTGGCGGCATATTCCTTGCACTGGTAACCATAGCTCCGATCATACTCGGCAATATTACCAAGACCCAGGGGATATGGTTCGGCGGTACGGCAATACTTATTCTTGTCGGTGTCGCAATAGAAACAGTGCAGGCAATCGAAGCCCAGATGCTGATGAGACACTATAAAGGTTTCCTTGAATAAAGCGGAGAGTAACGTACTATGAGACTTGTGATGCTAGGTGCACCGGGTGCCGGGAAAGGGACCCAGGCAGTGGTTCTCTCGAAGAAACTGCAGATCCCGCACATTTCCACCGGTGACATTTTCAGAAAAAACATAAAAAATGAAACACCGCTGGGGAAGCTTGCAAAACAGTACATTGACAGCGGAGCACTTGTTCCTGATGAAGTAACTGTCGGAATAGTCAAGGACAGACTTGCCGAGCCGGACTGCGCCAACGGTTTCATCCTTGACGGCTTCCCGCGTACCATCCCTCAGGCAGAGAGCCTTGACAGGATACTGGAGGAGCTTGGAACGAAGCTGGATATGGTCATCGACATATATTGCAGCGATGATGTGATAATAAAGAGGCTCTCAGGAAGAAGAGTTTGTCCGGAGTGCACTGCGATATATCATATAAGGAGCAGCGAAATGGCACGCCAGGGCATATGCGAAAACTGCGGGGCTAAACTGATCCAGAGAGAGGACGACAGGGAGGAGACAGTCAGGAACAGGCTGAAGACCTACCATGACCAGACGGAACCCCTTATCAGCTACTATAAGGAAAAAGGCCTTCTGGTCAGGGTCCAGGGTGAGGGCAGCCCCGCGGATACCACAGCGGAAATTTATCAGGTGCTGGGGTTGACGGAATGATAACCATAAAGTCGAAGTCTGAACTTGAAAAAATGGCCAGAGCAGGCGAGATAGTTGCGACCGCGCTTAAGCTCGTCGAGGAGGCAGTCAGGCCCGGCATCACAACGATTGAACTGGACAGGATAGCTGAGGACTATATAAGAAAGCAAAAAGCAGTACCCCTCTTCAAGGGTGTACCGTGCCCCATAGAAGGCGGACCCGATTTCCCGGGTACGATCTGCGCATCGGTCAACGATGAGGTCATACACGGGATCCCGGGTTTAAGGGAGTTAAAAGATGGAGATATTATAAGTGTCGATATGGGGGC
>JAKOPX010000026.1 GCA_029778665.1 Bacillota bacterium
TTTCTCCCTGGTCGCTATCTCCAGGATCATCTTCTCCAGGATCCTCATCGTCGGTATCATCCTGTCCGGGATCGTTGTCATCCTGATCCGTCATGCCGGGTACCTTGCCTCCGGGATCCTCATCCTTGCCCTTCGCCTTATCCTTCGCCTTGGCCTTATCTTCCTGCTGGTTGTGGATATTTCCCACAGCCCGTAAAGAGCCGTCAGGTCCAATGTTAATGGCATGTACCGCCTGCGGCTCCGGTTCATTCGAAATGATGTCGACTGCGTTTTCCCTGATGAACTCAGCGAGATCATATTTCGCCTTCGGGATTGCCAGTTTCCTGTCGACCGCCTCCCGCCGATCAGCCGGCGTATTGAGCAGTTTCCTTGCCCTTACTGCCTCGGCTATTGCACGCAGTGTTTTTGTGTCGAGTTCATCTAGTGCGGCGAAGTCCACGAAGATGTCGATCACAATCTCGTAAAAACCATCCAGGCACAGGAGCAGACCATTTGCCGTTTTCCCCCACCTGGTCACGCGGCCTCCGTAGAACTTGTCCTGTGGGAAAGCACACGCGAAGATCCCTTTTGAAATGTCCCTGTACGTGTATGTCCTACCTCCCAGTGTCGTGCTGTTGATCAGTATGCCTCTCATTTGTCATCCTCCTTTGTATTTGGCAAAATGATTTGTACCTTCTTGTCCTCATCTTTGCTGGATTCACCGGCACCGATGATCACCGGCTCACTCGGTCCCAGGTAATCGATCCCGTGCTTCCTGAGTTCCTCGTATATGTTGTGGATCCTCAGCTCCTTTTCGAACCATTCTTCGACGGTGATTGGATCCGGGGTCACTGTGCCGCAGTACCAGCAATATGCACTTCCCGGCGGCTGGTCGTACCAGCTGGCCCACCTTTCGCAATGGGCGCATACAGGGAGCTCGAACGGATCCCCGGACATGGCGTACGCGTTCTTGATGAACGCGAGCAGCTCGGCCTTCTGCATCATCAGGTGCTGCTTGACGTTCTTGGCCACGGGAGAGATCTCCTGCAGCTTCTCCAGGGCGATCAGATGGGTGCGGTCCGGTTTGTCCCAGTTGACCTTCGACTGAAACGGCTTTTTGATCTTATACAGCATTGCTTGGATACCCTCCTATCGTCTCTCCGGGGATCGATTCGTTTGCTGTTACCTGCGGGATCTGTGCTCGCATGAGGTTCGGTCTGGACATATTCTGTCCAGGCTGAGCCTGCTGCGACATAATCGATCGGATCATCCTCATGAACTGCTCTTCCTGGGGATTGCTTCTCGGGGTTTCGTCGTCGATGTCGAGGCCCAGGAGATCACCGAGCATCTTTTTGACCTTCTCGTACGTCAGGATCGGCCGCGGCATGCCGGTCTCTTCATCGGGTACCCGGAGATTTGCCAGGGTAAGGATGATGTTATACAGTGCGATCTTATTGGTCGGCAGGCCTTCACCGATCGACACATCGATGTCGAACTCGACCTGCTTGGTAACAGGTACCCTCTTGGTTTTTTTCCTTTTCTCTCCGGTCTTTTTGTCGACTTCGTAAATCGGCTCGCCAGTTTCCGGATCCTTTTCCTCCTCGTCTTTATACAGCTGCATGAACTTCGGCTCCGGTACCTCTCCCCTCTTCTCGAGGCCGGCCGCGATCCTGGCCTCTCTTTCTGCCCGCCAGCTATCGAGGTAACTCTGGTCTGCAGGTACAAGCACCGGGATATTTGCCAGCTCACGTGCATCGATCCACTCGAAGTCATTATTTTCAGATACCCTGAACGCCTTTGCAGCGTCCCAGTTTTCCATCATGAGGCAGAGGCAGTATTCAGCGACATCGGCAAGGGTGTCGGAGAGATCCGCCTTTTTGTCATCCATCCCGCGTTCAGCCTCGGCCATCTCTATGCTCGCCTGGCGTGCCGTCATGATTCTGCCGGTGTTGGTCCCGGTCTTAAGGCTCGAGAACCTGATCACGCGCTGAGCCTCCTGGATAACGAGGCCGATCAGTTGGAAGATTACCATGTTGAGGCCCTTGCCCTGCGATTCCTTGATGTTCACGTTCGGATTCCTGGCCGGGATAGGATGCCTGGGATCTCTCTTGCCGGCCGCGAAATCCTCCGGATCGATATGCGCTGCAGGATCCACGAAGGTTGCCGTCTGGGCCGAATGCCTGCAAGCGATGACGCACTCGTTCCAGAGGTTGTTCATAAGGATCTGCAGCCTCTTCAGGAGCTTGCCGTCGCTGAATCCATACAGGCTGTTTTCCCTCTCGTAGAGGACCGTGATGAAGTACGGGTACTGGTTGCGGACCATTGTATAATACGGCTCTTTGGGATCACTCTCCGAAATGATGATCCCGCACTTGCTCATCTCGATCAGCTGCAGGTTGCCATACTCATTGTTCCTGGTCCATATGTGCAGCAGCGTGAACGAGTCCTTATCGTCGCCGCTTTCTTCGCCGCCAAAGTCAACGACACTGTTCCCCAGGGCGATCGCGTCCGCGATCTCATCCATCGTCTTGCCGTTGATCGGCTCCCTGGTCTTGTCCCGGCGTAACTCCATTATCGACACAAGACCGATCTCCTCGATAATGAAGTCAGCCTCTTGTAGTCGCATGTAGTCCTTGATCTTACCGTCGACGAATACTTTCGTCGGTGACGGACAGGTGATCTTCGGCATCCCGAACCCATCAAGCGCGTCCGGATCCCATACTACCTTGAACCATGCGGTACCGATATACCCACGCCGGCGGCGTTCATGCCGCTTGATCAGCTTCCGGATCTTGTTCTTCTTAAAGCACCAGGTCGTCAGGATTTCGGCCGTATGCGCAAACTGGTGGTCGCTGAATCCCTGGCCTTTTATCGTTGGCTGCGGATCCACGTCAAGGGTCTGGATCTGTCCTTCAATTGACGGGTTGATGATCGGGACAAAAATGTTCGGGTCATCCTCGTTTTCCGGATCATCGATGTCGGCGCCATACAGCCGTTCGAGCTCCTCCCATTCTTCCTTCCTCCCATCCATCTCAGCAACGAGCGTATAGTAATGCTGCAGATAAAAATCAGCCCGTTTCTTCTGCTCTTCTGTCATTATCTCGTCCCGGATGGTGTTGAACTTGTCGGCATCCTGCTCGTACTTGTCCTCGTATATCTCATCTTTTGCCTCGTACCGGGATATCACCTCGGGATTTGTATATCCCTTCGGCGGCCGCTGTACCCGGCCGTCCTTGCCCCTGGTGAAGGGTCGCATATTGAACCATATCCTTGCCATATCCTTTGTCCCTCCGATCAGTCGATATCGTCATCATCCATATCGTTATATCCTCGCAGGAGGTTTCGATACGATAGCAGCCCGTACTGTCCCTCAAGCGGGTTTTGCTTCCTCAGGCCCAGGCGGTCGATTATCCACTCCAGCTTTGCCCCAACGATAACGCCGGCCGCGAAAATGATCGCGCCGGCAAGCATAACGATACCTGTCATTTTGCATCCTCCACTGCTTCCTGAAGTGCCTTCAACTGTTCCTGGATAAACTGCCTTGCCCTGCGGAGCCGTTTTTTGTCCCTCTTGATCTCCATCGCTTCGCGGAGGGTCCTGGCGTCCTGCTCCGCTCTCCAGCGTTCTTCCTCCTTGAGGTATTCAGATTTGTTATATCTGGCCTTTACTTTTGCCATGCATCGCTTCCCTCCTCTTTGACAAACTCAAGCGGGTATATCCTGACGAATGTCTTTATACTCAACGTCAATATCCCAGTCCTGGATCCGGAGAACCCTCTGCAGATGATGAACGATCCTGGTCATTTCCTCAATAGGTGGCAGCTTGTTTTCTTCCATGGCATCCTCCTCAGTGTTTCTTCTTTTTCTTCCTGACTCGTGCTGGCAGGTGCTTCCCTTTACTGGCCCGGTTCCATTCGTCGACGTCGACGCCCTGGCGCTCGAGCTTGCGCCGGTTGGCGTTGAAATATCTCCTCTGGGCCTCGGACTTGTACGGCATCCTTTATCACCTCTTAGCGAGCAACCACGATCTTGCTTCGCGGCTCAATGTATGTGATCGACACGATAAACGTCGGGTTTATCTCAACCCTGTCGACAAACTCGCCATTGCACAGCGGCTTATGCAGGACGATCGTTTCCTCGGTGTCCATCGTGACGTTCCGGTTATCCGTGAAGATCTCATCCCGCAGCGTCTTTATGATCGCTCCGCCGTTTTCGCAGACATATGCATCAAACGCCTCCTGGGTCATCGGCCTGTTCCTGAAATACTCATAAACCTTACTCATGCCCTATCACCTGTCCCCTTTCGATCATCTCTCGTATTTCCGCTCTGGATAATCCCTTGTCCTCTAATTCATCTACCGTGTATTGCCCTTTCAGCGGCTTTTTGGATTCCCTCGCCGGCTCGGGCCTCGACATGACGAAGTACCTGTCGACGTCCTGCGGATGGTGTTCGCTGTCCCTGGATATGTCCTCCGGGTTTGTCTTGCTCTGCTCGCAGCTCGGGTATGTCTGGATCGTGTTCGCGCAGTCACGGGTAAATGTCAGCAACGCAGTCTTTTTACCATCGGGGCCTTCGAACGGCTCAAGCCATTCATGCAGCCTGCGCCACCCATTCTCCAGCGATTTTGACGCCTGGATCATATAAAGGCCATACTCAGCAAATACATCGGCCGTGCTCTTTCCTGTGTCCCTGCTCGGCGTCCAGGCGTCGGTATCGGCCACGATGTACTCAAACCTCATCGGCCTGTTGTCATCGATATAGTAAACGCTGCGTCGCAGGATCTCTTCTGCCTGCTTACGGTCCGTCACCCTGTGAGGGTAATACTCCCGGAAGCATCTGGCCCATCCATCCGGGCTGATCGCGTACCACTTGAAACATGCGTGCGATGCATACCCCGGGTCGTAGGCTCCGACGATCCGCCACCGTGCATTGTTCGGTGGCTCCCAGCTGTCGACAACATGGATCTCTTCGTCCCATTCCGGGAAAAACGCACCTTCGCCCACTGTGAAGGCGTCAGATTCGTTTGCTGGGTACTCCTGGCGGTACGTGTTCGGCAGGTTCTTCTTTGTATCTTCATACCAGGCGTCAGTTCGCCGCGGATCCGTTCGCCAGTTCAGGAATATTGCAAAGAACGAGTTTTGCCCCGCCTTGGCCGCGTTCCAAACGGTCTCGAACCATGTTCCCCTTTTGCCGGTACTGAGGCCTATCACCTGTCCACCTGTCGGCCTGTTGATCGTCGGATACGCAGCTGTCCAGATCTCCTCTGCAAACTGTTGGAACGCCCACTCGTCAATGATGACCAGCGATGATGTAAAGGAACGTCCTGCGTTTGCAGATGCCGGGAACGCCTGGAACTTCGCCGCCTCTCCCCCTGGATGGTATATAGTGATCAGGTGCAGTGTGGCCGTATACGTCAGGCCGGTCCATCCGGTATCCTTTTCGTCGGCTGGCTGGATCAGCCACCTTGGCAGGTACTTGAGCATGAAGCCCATCCTATCGACGAGCTCCATTGCTTCTGTGTCACCTCTGGAAAGGCCGACGACGGTATACCCGGGGTTAAATATCATTTTCCAAAGTGCATAGGCCAGCGCCAGCCATGTCAAGCCAAGCTGTCGGGCCTTCAAAATAATGATCAGGCGGCGTATCTGGAGCTCCTTGATAACATCCCGCTGTTTCGGCCACATTTCGAGTTTCTGGACGGTCCCAGGGACGTCCCTGTCAAATATGTGGACGAACTTGTCAATGAAATACTCACAGCTGCGCCGGGCTTTCTCCTTTTGGACTTCCTCAAGGCTCGGAGTCTGTTGATGCTTTTTCGAGTAGTTTTTCAAGCTGATCCAACTCCTCATCTGTCAGGTTGGATAAGTCCACATCTTTTTTTACATGCACATCAGCTGTGACGTTGCTTTGTACCTCAGTCTTGCGTTTGAACTGATCAGGCAGCTTGTTAGTAAGATAAAATTCAATGGCATTGGTGTCGGGTGCCATCTGCTTTCTGACTTTCTTGGTGACGACCATGCGTTTCTTCGGCGGCTTGTCAGGATCGTCGGACGGGATCTCCACCGGCTCCTTTGTGATCTCCTCATATGTGTAGCCGATGCAGCGCTTGTAAAGCGCGTTGATTACGCTTTGGTGTCGGTATTGGTGCCCCTTCTCGAAGGCCTCCGCAAACTCCGGATATTTTTGCTTCCATTCATACAGCGTAGATTCCGCAATCCCAAGCCTTGCGGCTATTTCATGGTTCACGATACCTTCCTCTACCCACTTCCTGACGTCATCGCACATTTCCGGACGATATTCCGTCGGCCGACCTACCGGCCTGGCCTCTTTCGCCTTGGGTTTCCTGCCTCTCGGCACCTTCCTCCACCTCCTCCAACTCAATGATAACATTCATTTAAAAAATCACTAAAAACGCTACTTTTTTATTTGTTTTTTAATTATTTTCAAAATAAAAAAA
>JAKOPX010000206.1 GCA_029778665.1 Bacillota bacterium
ATGTCGAATCGATGTAGAAGCCCCTGCCGTAATAGAACCGGACCAGGTCCCTGTTTTTGGACGCAGTGTGCAGCTTCAGGCATTTTATGCCTTTTTCGATGAGCATCTTGTCAATGAGGCTCATCATCGCAATGCCGACGCCGATGTTGTTGTAGGCAGGCCTCACGCCGAACCGGCTAAGGTAGGCGGTGTTGTCGGGCAGGATCTCCACCCTTGCGCTGCCGACTGCAATCCCGTCGATGAGCGCGATGAAGACTTCCTTTGTCCTGATGTCGTTTATGATGACATCGACGGTTTCAGTCATGGCTTCCAAAGGTTCCGTCAGGTTTGAGTCCCTCATGTATTTTTCAAAAGACTCCTGCATGATCTCGTGTATCGCAGGAGCGTCGGATTCCTCGGCTTTTCTTATTATAAACGCGTAGTTGAACATGTTTTCAGTACCCACTTTCAGTATTTCTCATACCAGTCCCCGATATACCTGACCGAACCGGTGTGCCGATCCGGATCGTCTTTCAGCTACATTTGCTGAGCGCCGGACCGTCATTAGAACTATCCCCTTGCGGCCGACCGCCATTGCGGCGGCATTTTGAGAACTGTCCCCTTGTATCGGACCGGTATCGGAACTGTCTCCTCATGCCGGACCGTCATCGCGGCTGGGTTCTGAAGAACTGTCTCTTCATGCCGGATCGTCATCACGGCCGCACTCTGCAAAACTGCCCCCCTTGTGCCGGACCATCATCACGGCCGACTTCTGCAGAACCGTCCCCATATTTTGAGAACTGTCCCCATCAGACAGGGGTGTCGGACATGAGCGCCACCATGATGGCCTTCTGTACGTGCAGCCTGTTTTCGGCCTCTTCAAAGACAAACGAGTTCGGCCCGTCGATGATGTCCTCGGTGACTTCATAGCCCCTGTATGCGGGCAGGCAGTGCAGGAACATGGCGTCTTCCTTCGCGAGTGAAAACAGCTTCTTATTGACCTGGTAAGGCATGAATACCTTGATGCGCAGGTCCTTCTCAGCTTCCTGGCCCATGCTGACCCAAGTATCTGTATAGACCACGTCTGCGTCTTTGATAGCCTCTTCCGGGTCTTCGGTCAGAACCACTTTGCTGCCGGACTTTTTGGCTGCATGTATGGCCTGTTCGACTATCGCGGCGTCGCATTCGTAACCGTGCGGCGATGCTACCGAGATGTCCATCCCCGTTATTGCGCACCCCTGCAGCAGCGAATTGGCCACATTGTTGCCGTCGCCGACATATGCAAGCTTCAGCCCTTTCAGTTTGCCTTTCCTTTCGTATACTGTAAAGAGGTCGGAGAGTATCTGGCACGGGTGCATCAGGTCCGTAAGGCCGTTTATGACCGGGATCGTCCCGTACCTGGCCAGGTCCAGAACGTCACTGTGCTTGTAGGTCCTGATCATGATCCCGTCGACATAGTGGGAGAGGACCTTCGCTGTGTCGTGTATCGTTTCGCCGCGTCCAAGCTGTATATCGCTGGAACTGAGGAAGATGGCGTAGCCGCCGAGCTGGTACATGCCGACCTCGAATGATACCCTCGTCCTCGTGGAGGATTTGGAGAATATCATGCCAAGGGTCTTTCCCCTGAGCAGGGGATGGGGTATCCCCGCCTTGAGTTCCCTCTTGAGCTTCTCTGCCAGTGTGAACAGTTTTTCTACGTCCTCCTGGGACAGGTCGATAAGGTCAATAAGGTGCTTCATTGCAACAACTCCTTATATAAACATTTTATCCGGCTGCTCCAAAAATGAAAAGACCGGCCCTGGAATCCGGCCAGACGTTATATGGCCATGATCCCAACAGGTCTTTCCGATGCAACTCTTCAACTTACGCTTTTATCTGATCTTTCAACAGTTTTTCTGCTGAAAGGTTTCAGTCGGACTTAAAAGGCTTTCAGCGCAAACCATGGCAGTCCGTTCCGCCAAACCATCGGCAGGCATTGCGATACGCATTCATATGGTCTTCCTGCCAAATCAACTGCAGACCTTGACGATAAGCATTCAGAAGGCCTTCCTGACAAACCACCGGCAGGCTTTACTTATAAGCATTCAGAAGGTCTTTCCGCCAAACAGCCGGTCGGCCTGGCCGATAAGTATTCAGAAGGCTTTCTGTCAAACCATCAGCAGACCCCGCCAATGAACCTTCAACATGCCTTCCCGTCGTACCTTGAATACTCGTCCAGAGAGTAGATGCCGGGCTCGCCGCATTCCGGCAGGTGTTCCAGCACGTCGAGTATCGCGTTGGCCGTATCAAGGGATGTAAGGCACGGTATATTATATTCCATCGAGGTCCTCCTGATGGCAAAACCGAGCCTTCCGGGAACCCCTGCCTTCGCATGGGTGCTAAGCACCAGCGAGACCATGTCTTCCTTGATATAGTCGAGGACCTTGTCTTCCGGCACCAGTTCGGCCAGTATGCCCGCATCGGCCAGGCAGTTGCAGACGTCTTCGACTGCCATCAGGTTATAGCCAAGCTGGCTTAACCTCTTCGAAAGGGCGATGCAGTCGTCCCTGTCCCATTCGCCTGTTGCTACGAGCACGTTGCCGCCTTTCGGTATGGACAGGCCGGATGCGACCAGCGCCTTGTACAGCGCGACGCGGTAGTCCCTGTCGACGCCCATCACTTCGCCGGTGGACTTCATTTCGGGGCTCAGGAAAGTGTCGACCGTCGAAAGCTTCGAGAACGAGAAGACCGGTGCCTTGACCGCTGTAAAGGAAGATTCCTTCGCCAGGCCGGGTTCGTACCCGAGGTCGCGTAACTTGCTGCCCATTATCAGCTTTGTCGCCACGTTCACCATCGGGATGCCGGTGATCTTGCTCATTATGGGGACAGTCCTGCTGGCTCGCGGGTTGACCTCGATGACATATACCTTCCCGCTGTCGTCGATGACGAACTGTATGTTGAACAGCCCTACTATCTTCAGGGCTTTCGCGAGCCTTATCGAATAGTCGGCGATCACGTCCTTTATTTCCCGGGAAAGAGTGTGGGGCGGGTATATGGCAATACTGTCGCCCGAATGCACGCCGGCCCTTTCCACGTGCTGGAATATGCCGGGGATAAGGACGTCTTCACCGTCACAGATCCCGTCCACTTCGGCTTCGATGCCGTTGATGTACTTGTCTATGAGCACCGGATGCTTTGAAGATATCTCCACGGCCATCTTCATGTATTCTTCCAGTGCCCTGTCGTTGTATACTATTTCCATGGCCCTTCCGCCGAGCACGTATGATGGCCTTACAAGCACAGGGTAGCCGATCCTGTTGGCTATAGCCCTGGCTTCCTCGACGGAATGGGCGGTGCTTCCTTCGGGTATCGGTATGTCGAGTTCCTCAAGCAGTTTGAGGAACTTGTCGCGGTCCTCGGCGACGTCGATGCTTTCCACCGATGTGCCGAGTATCCTGACGCCTTCCCTGTGGAGCGTGCCCGCCAGGTTTATGGCGGTCTGGCCGCCGAACTGGACGATTATGCCTTCGGGTTTTTCCTTCTCTATTATGTCGAGCACGCATTCCTTCGTCAGCGGCTCGAAATACAGCTTGTCGGAGGTGTCGAAGTCGGTGCTGACGGTCTCCGGGTTGTTGTTTATGATGATGGACTCAAGCCCGAGCTCCCTCAGTGTCCTGACACAGTGCACGCTGCAGTAGTCGAATTCTATGCCCTGGCCTATGCGGATGGGGCCGGAGCCTATGACGAGGACCTTCTTACGGTCGGATACGACGACGTCGTCGTACTCCTCGTAGGTGGAGTAATAATACGGCGTGCGCGCCTCGAATTCGCCGGCGCAGGTGTCAACGAGCTTGTAGACCGGCTTGACCGGGTATTTCCTCCTCAGGTCGAGGACCGTTTCCAGCGGCACATTGAGCAGGTTTGCTATGTAAGAGTCACCGAAACCGATCTTCTTGGCACGCATGTAGAGGTCGTAGTCGAGCCATGCTATACCGGCGTTCTTCACATCCTCTGCGACCTGTACGATGTTTTGCAGCTTGCTGATGAAGAATTTGTCTATCTTCGTTATTTCGACGATTCTATCCACCGGGACGCCTTTCTGCAGCGCCTTGAATATGGCGAATATGCGCTCGTCCCTCGGCGACTTCAGGACTTCCAGCAGTTCGTCGACGGTGTAATTGTCGAACAGTTCCAGGCCAAGCTGGTAGTTGAGCTTGATATCGAGGGAGTCTATAGCCTTGAGCAGCGACTCCTCGAATGTCCTGCCTATCGCCATGACCTCGCCGGTAGCCTTCATTTGCGTGCCCAGCGAGCGGTCGGCGGACTTGAACTTGTCGAAGGGCCAGCGAGGCACCTTCGTTACGACGTAGTCTATTGCAGGCTCGAAACATGCATAGGTGTTGGCCGTCACCGAGTTCATGATCTCATCCAGGTTCAGCCCGATGGCTATCTTGGAAGCAACTCGGGCGATGGGGTAACCGGTGGCCTTGGACGCAAGGGCGCTTGACCTGCTGACCCTTGGGTTGACCTCGATGACGACATATTCGAAGCTGTTCGGATCGAGGGCGAACTGGATATTGCAGCCGCCCTTGATTTCAAGGGCGCGGATTATCTTTATGGACGCGCTGCGCAGCATCTGGTACTCCTTGTCGGACAGCGTCTGGCACGGCGCGACGACGATGCTGTCGCCGGTGTGCACGCCGACAGGGTCGAGGTTTTCCATGCTGCATATGATGATACGGTTATCCGCTCCGTCGCGCATGACCTCGAACTCGATTTCCTTCCATCCTGCGACGCTCTGCTCGAGGAGCACCTGGTGGATCATGCTGAGCTTAAGGCCTTTGCCGCAGATGTATTTAAATTCCTCCATGTTGTTGGCTATCCCGCCGCCGGTGCCTCCGAGAGTGTAAGCCGGCCTTATTATTATCGGGAAGCCGATTTTCTCGGCGAAGGCGACCGCATCGTCCAGGTTCGTGACAATGGTGCTCATGGGCACCTTTTCGTTGATGCTCTGCATTGTCTCCTTGAAAAGTTCCCTGTCCTCGGCCTTCTTTATCGACATCAGCGAAGTTCCGAGCAGTTCTATCCCATAGCGGTCGAGTATGCCGTCATTGGCAAGCTGGACGGCCATGTTGAGGCCGGTCTGGCCTCCGAAGGACGCGAGTATCCCGTCCGGTCTTTCGCGTTCGATTATCTTTTTGACCACGTCAAGTGTTATTGGCTCGATGTAGACGCGGTCGGCGGTATCACCGTCGGTCATTATCGTGGCCGGGTTGCTGTTTACGAGGACGACTTCGATGCCCTCCTCTTTGAGGGCCTTGCAGGCCTGCGAGCCTGAATAGTCGAACTCGGCGGCCTGCCCGATGACTATCGGGCCTGATCCTATGACCAGGACTTTTTTTATGTTTTCGTTTCTCGGCATATAGACCTCCGTGCGATGACTAAAGGCGTCTTCATCAATGATTTTGATGATCTGGGATATTTCCCCGCAGGACTCCTTCTCACAGAATACTCAGGAATTTATCAAAGATGTATCCTGAATCCTGCGGGCTTCCTGCCGTCCCGGGGCAGTACTGGACCCCGAATACGGGCAGTTTCTTGTGCCTGAAGCCTTCCACTGTGTTGTCGTTAATATTTATCTGTATTATTTCAACGTCGTCACTTATGTCAGCGTTCAGCGCGTAATTGTGGCTCTGTGAAGTGATATAGCACCGGCCCGTCGTGAAGTCCCTGACCGGGAGGTTGGCACCGTGATGGCCGTATTTCAGCTTTCGGACGGTCCCGCCCAGGGCCAGCCCGAGCAACTGGTGCCCGAGGCCGATGCCAAGCAGCGGCTTTTTGCCGATCAGACCGGCAAGCGTCTGTACCAGTTCCGGCAGATCGCGCGGGTCGCCGGGGCCGCCGGAAACGACGACTCCGTCGGGATCACACGCCATAACATCATCAGCCGATGATGAGGCGGGGAGTATATGTATATCGCAGCCGTGCTTCCGGAGGTACCCGATGAGGGCTTTCCTGGCTCCCAGATCCAGAAGCGCGATCCTTTTTCCGTTTCCCTCGATATGGACCGGGTCTTTTACCGTGACCTCCTCCACAAGGCGGCGGCGTTCCTGCCTGCCTGCCCTGAGCCTTTCAAGCAGAAGGTCCACGTTGCCGCATTCGGTGGATATTATTCCGAACATGCTGCCTTTGCTGCGGATGTGTTTTACCAGAGCCCTGGTGTCTATAGCCCTGAGACCGATGATATTGTGCTTCCTGAAGTATTCATCGGCATCTATGGAGCACCGCCAGTTGTTGGGACGGTCGCAAAGCTCCTTTACTATGAATCCCTGGACATGCACTTCGTTGGACTCGCTGTCCTCGGTGTTGAATCCGCAGTTGCCGATCAGCGGATAGGTCATCGTCACTATCTGGCCTTTATATGACGGATCGGTGACGATCTCCTGGTATCCCGTCATGGATGTGTTGAAAACCACTTCGCCGATGGTTTCGCCTCTTGCCCCGAAGCCAAGTCCGGGGAAATATGTCCCGTCTTCGAGAACCAACACTGATTTCATTGACAACGCTCCTTGTCTGTCCTGTTCCTGCAAGATCGACCTGTTCAAACAGCCCGGTGCAGGACCGGCATCGCTGCGACGCCGGTCCTGCCCGGATACACGGCTGATTCGGCAGTGTATTGTGGTCAGCCGGTATCAAAGTGATGCCAGCACATCGCCCAGCGCCCTGACGAAAATGTCGATATCGTCCTTGTTTATTATCAGAGGAGGAAGAAGCCTTATGACACTGGTCCCGACACTGCCGACGAGGAAGCCCCTCCCGAACAGCCGGTTCTTGACTTCGACCGCTTTGTCCTGTGCCAGCTGTATGCCTATCATAAGACCGAGGCCTCTGACACCGGATATTATCCCGTGTGTTTCAGACAGCCTTTTCAGTTCGCCCATGAAATAGCTGCCCATCTTTTCAGCGTTTTCAGGGAGCTTTTCATCGAGCATCGTCCGGAGGACGGCAAGGCCTGCCGAACATGCCAGCGGGTTGCCGCCGAACGTGGAGCCGTGATCTCCCGGTTCGAATGCCCTGGCGACGGATTCCTTTGCACAGAGCGCCCCGATTGGGACTCCTCCCGCCAGCGCTTTTGCCAGCGTGAATATGTCGGGTTCCACGCCGTAATGCTCATATGCGAACAGTTTTCCCGTCCTGCCCATGCCTGTCTGTATCTCATCGATTATGAGCAGCAGTCCTTTTTCTTCGCACAGCCTGCGGACTGCCTGTACGTAGTCCCTGTCCAGCGGGTGCACGCCGCTTTCGCCCTGGACGAGTTCCATCATGACCGCGCAGGTCGTATCGTCGATGGCAGCCTTCAGGGCTTCGATGTCGTTTATCTGTACATGCCTGAATCCGGGCATCAGGGGTTCATAGGGCTTCTGGTATTTTTCCTGCCCGGTGGCTGCCACTGTTGCAAGGGTCCTCCCGTGGAAGGAATCCCTGAGCGTGATTATGCCGTACTTTTCAGGCATGCCCTTCTTTTTGAAATATATCCTGGCAAGCTTCATTGCGCCCTCGTTGGCTTCGGCGCCGCTGTTGCAGAAAAACACGCGGTCCGCGCAGGACACCTCCGCCAGCATTTTGGCAAGCCTGGCCTGGGATTCTATATAGTACAGGCTGGAGCAGTGGATCAGCTTCCTGGCCTGTGAACATACTGCTTCGACGAGTGCAGGGTGAGCGTGGCCCAGCGCGTTCACGGCTATACCGCCGAGAAAATCGTAATATTTGCGGCCGTCGCTGCTATAAAGGCAGATGCCCTGGCCGTACTCGAAACATACGGGTGTGCGCTGGCCGAATGTGTTCATGTAGTACCTGGAGTCCATTTCCATTATTTCCTTAAGGTCCATGAGTCCATCTCCTTTTCACATGGAAAAAGCTTCATGTGATAGCGTATTCATAATTATACATCTATATGTATAAAGATGCAACAATAAATTATATGAAGTTCAATGCTTATTTAATACGTCATATAAAATAAAGAAATGTCCCTCCGGGAACATTTCCTGGATGCCGGGCCGCCGGCGGTATTCCACTGTTGCTGCCGGTACCGGCGGCCATAAGGCTGAAAGATTTCCAATCTGCCTGGTGAAGTTCCTGCATAGCCTGCAGACCTCTCACAATTTCTCGTTTTCGTAGTAGGGCACCTTTTCCTTCATTATTGCGGTGCCAATGCCCTGGTTGGTGAATATCTCCAGCAGTATGCAATGAGGTATCCTGCCGTCAATTATGTGGGTCCTGCCAACGCCCCTTTCCAGCGCGTCGAGGCAGCCGAGGACCTTCGGGATCATGCCGCCTTCTATGACCTTTTCTTCGATCAGTTTATGTACCTCGGCGGCGGTCAGTGCATAATAGACTTCAGAACTGTCCTTCGATTTCCTGACCCCTTCCACGTCCGTGAGCAGCATCAGCTTTTCCGCTTTCAGTGCTGCCGCTATCTCGCCGGCCACCGTGTCGGCGTTGATGTTGTAACTGCGCCCGTCCTTACCGATGCCTATTGGGGCGACGACCGGTATGTACTCGTCCTTTGCCAGGAGTTCGAGGACCTTGGAATTGACCTTCGTTATCCTGCCCACCTGGCCGATGTCCCTTTCGACCCCGTCGACAACGACTTTGTACTGTTCGCATTCCAGCAGGTTGCCGTCTATGCCGCAGATGCCTATAGCCTTACCGCCCTTCTGGTTGATGAGGGATACTATCTCTTTGTTCGTCTTGCCGACAAGGACCATCTGCGCGGCTTCCATCGTCTGCATGTCGGTGACCCTGAGTCCGTTTACGAACTCGGTCTTGATGTCGAGACGCTTCAGCATGCTGTTTATGTCCGGCCCGCCGCCATGGACCACCACCGGGTTGAGCCCGATATATTTGAGCAGCGTGATGTCCTCAACCACGGAATTTTTCAGTTCGTCGCTTATCATGGCGTTGCCGCCGTATTTTATGACGACGGTCTTGCCATGGAGTTTCTGCATGTAAGGCAGAGCTTCGATCAGTATCTCGGCCTTCTTGATTATCGATTCCATTTTCGGGTCCAATGTCCTTTACCTCCATGTATCCCAGTATTAAAGCATTATGATCCGGCTTCCCCGATCAGCTCCCTTTTATGTGCAGGTTTCCCGGATATGCTTGCTTCCTTAATTCTATTCCAGTCCGGTACGCTCATCAATACCCATCATTATGTTCATGCACTGGACGGCCGCGCCCGATGCGCCCTTGCCCAGGTTGTCCAGCCTTGCCGTCAGCAGGATGTGTTCCTCGTTTCCTGCGACGTATATTTCAAGCATGTTCGTGCCGTTGCAGCCGGTGGCGGCCAGAAAACCGTCCACGATGCCCCCTTCTGAACCATACGGGAAGACCTTTATGAAGTGCTGGTCCTTATAATATTTATAAAGGAAATCACAGATTGACTCTGCGCTGTCCTTTCCGGGAAGCAGCCTCGAATGGAGCGGGATTGCCACAGTCATGCCCCGGTAGTTGTATCCGATGATCGGGGTGAACAGGGGCGGGCGGCTGAGGCCTGTTACTTTCTGCATTTCCGGAAGGTGCTTATGCCTGAGTGTCAGCGAATAAAACCGCGGGCTTTTGATCGCCTCGTCCGAGGTGTCTGCTTCGGCATATTCCGCAATGCGCTTTTTGCCTCCGCCGCTGTAGCCTGAAACAGCGTGGCAGGTCACGGGATAATCTGCCGGCACTATGCCAGCTTTGACCAGCGGGTACATCAGCGCTGTGAAGCCCGTCGCATAGCAGCCGGGAACTGCGACCCTTCCGGATGCTGCGATCCGTTCCCTGTGCCAGCTGCTGAGTTCCGGGAATCCATAAACCCATCCATCGTTCGTCCTGTGGGCTGTGCTTGCGTCTATTATGCGCGTGTTTTCGTTCTCCACAAGCGAAACGGCTTCCCTTGCCGCATCGTCCGGCAGGCATAAAAATACAATGTCGGCCTCGTTTATGTATTTTTTCCTTTCATTTATATCTTTTCTCTTCTCAGGTGATATCTTCAGAAGTTCTATGTCTTTCCTGCCGTGCAGGCGCTCGTTGATCTCAAGCCCGGTGGTGCCTTCCTGCCCGTCCACGAATACCTTGTAAACCATCTCCGGCCTCCTTGTGCAACTATGTCGTTTGCTTTAATGATAGCACACTTTTTGAATAATAATTATACATTAACGTGTATAAAAATGCAATATTGTGTAGTAAAAGCATTATGCAAAGTAACTAAATAACTTTTTAATATTTTGTTAAAAAGTATACTGGTTAGAAAACGGGTGACATGTTATAGTATAACTATCGTTGCTATGCTCATATGAATTCAGGAGGGGAAAAAATGGCAAATGTAAGTCTGAAACACGTTTACAAAAGATATGAAGGCGGTGTCACGGCTGTAAGTGACTTCACCCTCGACATAGAGGACAAGGAGTTCGTGATCCTCGTCGGGCCGTCCGGCTGTGGAAAGACCACGACACTGAGAATGGTCGCAGGTCTTGAAGAGGTTACTGAAGGCGAGATCTACATCGGCGACAGGCTTGTCAACGACGTACAGCCGAAAGACAGAGACATTGCGATGGTTTTCCAGAACTACGCTCTGTATCCGCACATGACAGTGTTCGACAACATGGCATTTGGTCTTAAGCTGAGAAAAGTCCCCAAGGACGAGATAAAGAAGAGAGTTCATGAAGCAGCGAAGATCCTCGAGATCGAGCATCTGCTTGACAGAAAGCCGAAGGCTCTCTCGGGCGGTCAGAGGCAGAGAGTTGCGCTTGGCCGTGCAATAGTCCGTGACCCGAAAGTATTCCTCATGGACGAGCCTCTTTCCAACCTCGACGCAAAACTGAGGGTGCAGATGAGGCTTGAGATCACCAAGCTGCACCAGAAACTGAATACGACGTTCATTTACGTTACACACGACCAGACGGAAGCCATGACCATGGGTACCAGGATCGTCGTCATGAAGGACGGCTTCATCCAGCAGGTCGATACACCCACGGCTCTTTACGACAAGCCGGTCAACATGTTCGTGGCAGGCTTCATAGGCAGCCCGCAGATGAACTTCATCAATGCCACGATAGAAAAGCGCGGCGACGATATCTTCCTGAAGTTCGGAAATCACGAGATCAAGCTGCCTGAAGCAAAGGCTAAGAAGCTCGAGAACAGCGACTACATCGGAAGAGAAGTCGTTATGGGTATCAGGCCCGAAAGCATACATGACGAGGAGGCATTCCTGCAGAGCATGCCTGACAGCGTAGTCACTGCGAATGTCGAGGTCGTCGAAATGCTCGGTTCCGAGACGCTGCTGCACATGTACATCGACGATGTCAGCGTCACCGCAAGGGTCAACCCCAGGACGAAGACCAGAGCCGGCGATGTCATCAAGGTAGCATTCGATGCCAACAGGATCCACCTGTTCGACAAGGATACCGAAAAGACGATAATCAACTGATAATATATAGACGTATAAGAGGAAAATATAAAATTATCTTAAGTAATAAAGAGACAAACTCATGGATCATAGAGTTTGTCTCTTTGTTCATATATGGATTGTGTACTTGCCAAACTATGATAGACGGAGGTTTGGGGTATGCATAATTTAAAAAAAGCTATAGCATTTGAAATATTA
>JAKOPX010000207.1 GCA_029778665.1 Bacillota bacterium
GAGGAATGTCACGCGTTTGAATAGGTGCGGTGGCACATCTCAGCGAAGATGTATTCCTTTATAGTTGAGCAGTGTCACGCATGGCTGAAATAAGTTACATGAATACATTCGGTGTTATGCGTCTGATCAGGAGGTTAACCAGATATGATGAGGGCGTTGTGGACGGCGGCATCGGGCATGCACGCACAGCAGATGACAGTCGATGTGATCGCCAACAATCTTGCGAATGTCAACACGACAGCATATAAAAAGCAGCGCATAGAGTTCAAGGACCTGCTCTATGAAACGATGGACAGGGCGAGGGTACTGCCGGAAGGCGGCAGGCCTGTGAACCTGCAGGTCGGGCATGGCGTGATGGCGGCGGCGACCGTCAGGGATTTCGAGAAGGGCAGTCCTGAAGAAACAGGAAATCCGCTGGACTTCTACATCGACGGGGACGCGTTTTTCATGGTCGAAGGCCCGAACGGGGAGATCTTATATACGAGGGACGGCAGTTTCAAGGTCAGCATGACAGACATGGGCAAAATGCTTGTCACTTCAGACGGATACCCGGTGCTTGACGAAACCGGCATGCCTGTCATATTTGACTTTGACCTGACCGACCTGATCGTATCACAGTCCGGTGAGATAAGTTACAGGGATGAGGATGGTGTGACTGTTTCGACGGGACAGTTTCTGGGACTGGTCTATTTTGAGAACAGGAACGGCCTCGAGGCCACAGGAAGGAACCTTTACAGGGCGACGGCAGCAGCCGGCGAACCTGTTCCCGCCATTGAATCCACCCAGACAAGCATCATTATGCAGAAATTCCTTGAAGCGTCAAATGTGAAGACTGTCGAAGAGATGGTCAGGCTCATCGTGGCACAGAGGGCATACGAACTCAACTCCAAGGCGATCCAGTCCTCGGATGAGATGATGCAGATAGCCAACAACCTCAGGAGGTAATGGTCGTTCCTGATCAGTTGACAGGGCAGCCGCTGTAAATATACTATTTATGCAGAGGGATTCTGATGGATATAAACATGATCGACAGTGCGACAATAGGGAATTTCGTCAGGAACGCGGCGAACTCGGCAAACCGCGCTTCCGATGACGATTTCGCAAGAAGACTCGAGGAGGCTGCCAGGAACAAGGACGACAGGGAGCTTAAAAAGGCCTGCCAGGAATTCGAGGCAATAATGCTTGATATGCTTTACAAGCAAATGAAGGCGACTATAATCAAGTCCAGTCTTGTGGAGGAGGATCCGGGCAGGGAGATATTCGAATCGATGCTTGAAGAGGAGCTGATGGATCAGGCCTCCAGGAGAGGCAGCCTCGGGCTAGCGGACATGCTGTACAAACAGCTTTCCAGGCAATACGGGATAAGCGCTTCCCCGAAAACATCCGAAAACACGCAAAGCAACGGGTCGTCCGGTGAAGAATAAGCGAGGCATGAACAAGAGCATACCGGTGATAATTGCAATATTATCCCTCATATTGGTCATTGAGGGATTTTTTATTTTGTTCAGGCCGGACGACGGAAACGGACCAGACATGGAGGAGCCATCAGGAGAGCTGCCCGGAGAGCCGGCCGAAGAGCCTCCGGCTGTCGATCTGAAGGAATATGTGAAATATATGCACAGGTCCGAGACGATAAATGGCCTCAGGCAGGAAATAAACATCCTCGAGGTGGATATGCGGGCCCCGGGGGTCAGGATAAAACCGGCGCTGTCCTATGATCTTGTCTACGGTTATGAACTGTTCAGCGAAATAGCTTCCAGGCACGATGCCTATGCAGCTGTCAATGGCGGCTTTTTCAGGGATTTCGGATTGCCCTCGGGAATGGTGGTCATCGACGGACAGCTCATATCGGCAGGGACAGGTAATTACCCGGTTCTCGTATTGCGTGACGGGAAAGCTGAATTGATGGAGATCGACAGCAAGCTTTATATAGAGGTATACAGGACAGATGGACCTTCTGCCGGAAGCGGAGCCGCCGACAGCGTTTCCGGCAGAAGCGGCAATACCGGTGGTACTGCCGAAGAACGCAGCAGTGCTGCCGGCAAGAAAGCCGAATCCATGGACGGTGATTCGCGCAAGTCAACCCTTTCTGGCGCGGAAACTGCCGTGATCGAAATCAACAATATCAATTTTCCCGGCGGCGGAAAGCAGATCATTGCCTATACTCCTGTCTACGGCAGGACAAACCGGGCCGACAGAAGGAACATCACCGCGACAGTCGTGGAAGGCGTTGTTGCCAAAATAGCTGAATATGAAAAGGAAGCACAGATACCCGGTGACGGCATGCTGATCACCTTTTTTGACGTTGCCGCTTACAGGGGAAAGGAACTGCCCGTCAGGGTCGGCGACAGGGTCGAACTTGTACATGAGCCCGATATGACCGGCGATGTTCAGGCATATGAATGTGGCTGCTGGCTGGTCAGAGACGGGGTGCCGGTAGTCGGGGACTACGATCCGTGGGTCGGCGTGCTGACTAACCGCGACCCGAGGACCGCTGTCGGTATTAAAGAAGACGGTACGGTCATTCTGCTTACTGTCGACGGCAGGCAGCCGGGATACAGCGCCGGGTTTACCGGCCGGGAGCTTGCGGATTACCTTGTACGCTGCGGCGCCGTGGACGCCGCGATGCTTGACGGCGGCGCTTCCACTGCGATGCTGCTGGAGGGGAAGCTTGTCAACAGGCCTTCGTACAAGGGGCAGGAAAGGGAAATAGCCGGCGCTCTCCTTGTATTGCTGGAAGAGGCGGCGGGCTACTGAGCCTGACAGCAAGTCCCTGGTTTATGAGCATGCGGCGTTTGTACCTGGAACATGGCATATCGATAACAGCATGTGAAGATATAAGAAATTATTCATCGTAACCAGGAATACGTATCAGTAATTGTGCATGGCATGGATCGGAGGATTGTACCGTGAACAGTCATCAGAAATAGAAGAAAAGCTGCTCCGAAGCGTTCCTGAGATCATATTCAAAATCAGAGACAAGCAGCTTGTCGTATGAATCGGCTTTAAGGAACGGGTTATGCGGGATGTCTGCCTTGCTTATCCAGCCAAGTTTGCAGTATGCGTGCCAGGTCCCCTGCCTTACTATCATTTCCTGTATGTATGCCAGCCGTTTTCCCATGTTGCACAGGTAAAGGCCGCAGCTGTACGGGCGCCTCCCATACCTGGAGCAGAGGCCGTCCTTCAGAAAACAGCATTCGCCGGATGCCTGCCTGGACAGGATCAGCGGTTCAGCGTTGTTATACTCGAACAGCAGCGTAGCTTCCAGTTCGGAAATGGAGGTCCAGCCGCACATTTCCTTTATGGCTTTCCTGCGGAAGGCCATGTCCGGTTTGTCCGGCAGCACCAGGAAATCCACGGCATCATGCCCGGAATATGAGACCGGCTTTGACAGATCACTGCCGGCGGAAGCAGAACCGGGTTCCAATGCCGCAGGATCGGAAGCCAATGCCGCTGCATCGATACCCAGCAAGGCAAGATCGAGGCCCAGCACCGGGATGTTGTCGCTGCAGCATTCACCGCACCCTTTGCACTTCCCGGTTTTAAGTTCCGGCGCGGTTTTCCTGAATGCCTCCAGCTCCGCCGTCAGGTCTGCCAGCGTGGTACCGGCGTCATAGCTGGCGATTTCTATTTCATTGTTTTCCGTGATGAAAAATTCGACCATTGCCGTCCTCCTTCACATAAGTATAACAGAAGCGCTGCTGCCGCTCAACAGCGGCGGAGGGACAGCCGGGGACGCCGGAAATACTGTGGGAAATATATGCGAAAGCGGAACATTTATCCTCAAATGCAAGTCTAATATCTGGTACGCCGGTTGCGGCGCTGAATATTTGGAGGGAGAAGGTGGATGAATTGAAGAGGAAAACAGCACTGATACTGGTCCTGGTCCTGGTGCTTTCCGTGATCCTGCCCGCGCAGGGCTTTGCCGCCGACATGGACAAGGAGCTCGAAAACGCAATCAGGACGGCGAAATCCAAGTTTTCCATACCGGAGGACTACAAGTTTTCATCGAACATATACGCCTCAAATACGCAGATTGTGTATGAACTGAGCTGGCGCAGCCAGGACACCGTCAATACGACATACATCAACGTGTCAGTGGATGGGAAAGGCAATATTTTATATTACTCCAGGCATTCGCGCAGTGACTACAGGCTGGGCGGGAGGCTCCCTGAGCTCAGCAGGGAGGAAGCCAGGAAGAAGGCTGAACAGTACATAGAGCATATCGCGCCTGGTCTGCTCAATGAGATTGAATACCGGGAAGAGTATTCGGACAGTGTAATGGATATCAGCTATTACCTGACCTACTACAGGGTCGTGGACGGGGTGCCGTATTACAATAATACGGTGAGCCTGAGCATAAACAGGGACACAGGCGAACTGATGAGCTATTCGAGGAACTGGACAGATGACGTGGAGTTCCCTTCGCCCGAAGGTGCGATATCGCCTGAAGAGGCAAAGAAGGCCTACAGGGAAAACCTGGGGATCCGGCTGATCTACAGCTATACCACCACCGAGGACAATATGATCAGGGCAGTCCCGTTGTATGCCACCGTTTATGATAACAATGCATTCGTTATCGATGCCTATACAGGCAAAAAGCAACGCCTCTTATACTATTCGTATGCGGAACCGGCATATCTTGCAGATTCGAGCGAAGAGAAAACGGCGCTGCAGATGGCGGCCGGAGCAAGCATCAGGCTGACTCCTGAGGAACTGAAAGCCATCGGGGAGGCGTCCGAACTCATAAGCCTTGAGAAAGCCGAAAAACTGGCACGCGGTGCGGAATTCCTCGGCATAACGGAAAAATATGAACTGAAAAACTATTACCTGAGCACAAGCTGGCCCGACAACAGGGAATATCTGTGGTCACTGCAGTTCAGCACGCCTGCGGGGGAAGACGGTATAGCAAATGACTATGTAAGCGTATCCATAAATGCCAGGACGGAGGAGATAACAAGCTTCTACTTCTACGGCAGTACGCCGGATTCTGTACAGAAACAGCCATTGAAGGATCTGGCAGGTGCCAGGGCGGATGCCGAGGCTTTCCTTAAGAAATACTATCCCAGGTATTTCGAGCAGATGGAGTACAATAAAATCAACGAAGAATACGCGGAAAACTTAGATGAGAATCAGAAAAGCTACATCATTTCATATACGCGGCTGGCGGACGGCGTTCCTTTCCCGGACAATGGGGTAACCATCAGCTACGACAACCTGAAAGGGAAGATAGCCAGCTTCAGCCTCAGCTGGTTCAATGCGGAGTTCCCGTCGGTCGAAAACGTGATCAGCCTGGATGAAGCATATGATATCCTGTTTGATGAAATAGGCCTGGGACTGGAATACAAGTATCGTTCGGGCAAAGTGATACCGCTTGGCGCAGAAGAAAAGCAGGAAAGCGCCAAAGCGGCCCTGGTATATGCGCTTGCGCCTGAAATGCCGCATTATATTGATGCAGTAAGCGGCAAAATCGTATACAGGGACGGCAGTGAATACAAGGAGCCGAAGAAGATCAGCTATACGGATATAAAAGGCCATTTCGCGGAGAAACAGATAAGCGTGCTTGCAGATTTCGGGATATACCTTGAAGGAACCGAGTTCAGGCCTGATGACGCGATCGTTCAGAAGGATTTCCTGTCATTGCTGGCAAAGACACTGAATTACTATGGCCCTGCTATAACGGAAAAGAGCAGCAGGGAGGGAATAGACGAACTCTATGTGTATCTCATAAGGGAAGGCGTGGTCAGGGAAAATGAAAAAGCCCCTGACAGTGCCGTGACCAGGGAAGAGGCGGTCAAGTTCATAATCAGGGCCCTGAAATATGACAAGGTAGCCGACATCAGGGGCATATTCAGCGTAAGTTTCAGGGACAGTGAAAGCATCAGCGGTGACCTGTACGGATACGTGGCAATAGCATCAGGCCTTGGTATCGTGAAAGGCGACGGCATCGATTTCAGGCCTAAGAAAAACACCACCAGGGCGGAAGCTGCCGTGATGATATACAATTATCTCCGCCTGTGACGGAATGCAGGCTGTGAGAGCCTGAAACAGATGCAAAGCACCTGATTTGGATAGTGTATTGGAAAGGGGCGCTGGACCGGTTTTTCGGGCAGCGCCCTTTCAGCGTTTCAGACCGGCCCCCTTTTTTCTGGCCAATGCCCGTTTCAGAGTCCCCTACGGCTCTCTCTGCGGCTGTGTACAATATAGTGGCCCCTGGTCCTGATACCGCCTATGCCCTTTATGCCTGACTGCGTCAATTTTGCTATCTTCTCGGGAGTGACGAAAACGCGCGAATCCGTAAGCGCAACCCTGTCGCCGACTTTTGCAGGGTCCAGTGCATGTATCAGTATCCTTCCCGGGGAACTGGCGAAATTCGCGCCGGCCTCCATAATCCCCTCGAAGTACGACTGGCATGCTCCTGCAAAAATGCAGAGCTTGTCAAAGCTGGGTTCATATTTCCTTGCTTCCTGCACCGAACGGATGAAATAGCGTGAATGCCTGTAGCTGTCAGGCGAGTTAATGTTGAGTGAGCCTTTTTTGAGACCGTCATGGCCTGTTACGACCAGTATGTCGGCCCCGGTGCTTTTGAGCAGGGACCTTATGCTGCCAGGCTGCTCGCTTTCCGGGATAACGTGGCCATAAGCCTTTATTTTTGCATCCCGGTAGTAATTCATGCACATCTCAAGGAAGTCCGGGCTTGAATCGATATGGAGGATCGTGCCTGCCTTTCCATTCGGGCGCATAACTGTTTTAACACTATTGCCGCGGGTGCCGGACCTGTGGTGGATGCCGTCCTGCGGAAGCCTGCTTTGCAGTTCCTTCTGTACTTCTCCCGGATCCCTCGGCTGCAGGTCATACTCGTCGGAATCAGCTATGATCCTGTAGAGCAGACCTTTCAGTATATATACTCTCCTGCCGCTTCTGCCGATGGCAATTTCCGATATCCTGAAATCTATATCGCCGCCATATGATTTTCTTGTGACATAATCTCCGACCCTGAACGTATCCATACGACCACCCTTCAATTTACATAAGTCAATACTACATAATATGAAGGGAGGGAAACGTTGGGAACCTATGCGGCGATATTAAGTAAGGGGAATCAAACAAAACAGGCCGGGGGAATTGAATGATCCGTTGCAATAAACGGGATACCGTGGCTTATGGCAAAAAAACAGGCAAAAAAGGCATAAAAAGAGGAGGTTCCATGAACCCCCGCTGTATGTCCGCATGGCATTAAGTTATGATCCTCATCCTGGAACAATGCTTACTTCCGCCCTGCCGCCTCCATTATTTTTTCTGCCACCTGTTCCGGGGTGAGCAGCGTCGTATCTATGATCAGATCGTAATTGTCCGGATTGGAACAGTCGACGCCATATTTTGTGATATATCGCTGGTTTTCGCTTTTTTTCCTTGCCATGAGGCATTCCCTGGCTTCTTCGTGGCTCGCATATTTCTCGACCTTACCCCTCTGGTCGTTCATGATCCTCCGTGCAGCTTCGTCCGGGTCGACTGCCAGGTAGACTTTGAAGGAGTCCGGTACAAAGTGCCAGGCCATTCTTGAGTCCAGTACCATGTCACGGTCGAGCCTGCCTATTCTCACAAGCTCAGTGTCGATTTCTTCATCGATCTCAGGATGAGTCTCCATGTACTTGTTGAAAGCAAGCACATCCATGTTGTACTTCTGTGCGAGTGTGCGCTGGATCTGCCCTGTAGAATAGACATCCAGGCCGTACTTTTCCTTAAGGTAACGGCAGACTGTGGACTTTCCGCTTCCAAGATCCCCTGAGATCGCGATCTTTATTCTTTTCCCGTTTTCAGCCATATCCTGCATCTTCCTTCATGATATAATCTGTTATCTGTTAATGATGTATTCTGTTATCCGTTAAGGTGATTATACCAGCTAAATTCCCTTTTTTCCACACGGTATGTCAAAATTCCCGTGCTGCTTCATGGCAGCCTTGCGTTTTTTTGACTGTGAACCGTTGACTGCCCCAACCAGGTATCAGTCAAAAATTATACTCATAATAATCCGGCACGCGCCTGCTGTGCTGCAATAAATTGTTTTATTCTGATTTGAGGTTTTCTTTAAGGCCAGGTTATCCCGAATGGCTGTGTGGTAAAATAAATAAAGATTTGCAGTTGAGAGGGTGGATAAATTGAGATATCTCGATATCAGGATCCCCGGACCCGGCAGGACGGCCAGTGACACGCTTAGTGTGTCGAAAATCGTCCTCGGCACAGACTATTTCGGGACAACTGTCAGTGAGGAGGACGCGTTCCGACTGATGGACATATATGCGGATGCAGGCGGCAACTGCATCGACACTGCAAGGGTATATGCATCATGGATGCCCGGAGGGGAAGGGGCAAGCGAGCGAACCGTCGGGAAATGGCTGAAATCCAGGAAGAACAGGGATAGGATCATACTGTCCACAAAAGGCGGACACCCTGAACTGGACAGCATGACCAGGGGAAGGCTGTCGAGGAAGGAACTCGAGGGAGACCTCGACGAGAGTCTCAGGACCCTCGGGGTCGACTACATAGATATTTACTGGCTGCACAGGGATGACACATCCCGCCCGGTGGAAGACATAATGGAAACGCTGCATACTTTCGTGGCCAGGGGGAAGGTACGTGCCATAGGATGTTCGAACTGGAAGTCGGTAAGGATAGAAGAAGCTAACCGTGTTGCCGCAGACAGCGGAACGGAGGCGTTCTGCGCAAGCCAGATCCAGTGGAGCCTTGCAGCATCGACACCTGAGCTTCATGGTGATACTACCCTTGTCTGTATGGACGGGACAGAATACAAATGGTACATGGAAAATGATTTCCCCGTGTTTGCCTATTCTGCCCAGGCCAAAGGATTTTTCTCGAAGGCGGCCGCAATGGGTGTGGAAAGCCTTGGAGGGAAGGCTTTGGCCAGGTTTGCTTCGCCTGAAAATATTGCAAGGCTGGAGCGCGTGATGGAATATGCGCAGCGCAGGGGGCTTTCACCGACAGCAGTTGCCCTTGCATACATCACCTGCAACAGGGTCCCTGCGGCTGCGATCGTGGGCTGCAAGAAGGAGGAGCATCTCCTGGACACCTTGACGGCCGCCGATGCTGATATTCCATCAGCAGATGCCGACTGGCTGTACACAGGGTAAAAATGCGGCAGGATTCCTTTAAAACGATGGGATCAGGACATCGCTATTGCGCAGCATAAAGCGCTGTGATTTCATCGATAACTTTCCGGATCTCATCAAGTTTTACGGTTTTTCTTATTTTCTTGTCCCTTGTCGTGATCTCCGCTTCGCCGTTTCCGATATTGCGCGCGCTTACGATCACCCTGACCGGCACACCCAGGAGGTCTGCGTCGGCAAACATGACGCCTGCCGTGACATTGCGGTCATCCAGCAGTACTTCGTACCTGCGTCCAAGTTCCTCGTATAAACCGTATCCGACCTTGCGGACATCTTCATTGGAGCTGTTCAGGACGCAAATATGGATATGCCAGGGTGCCACTGCCATCGGCCATATGGGGCCATAATCATCATGGCTGGCTTCTATGATGCTGGCAATGAGCCTCCCGACACCTATGCCATAGCAGCCCATGACAGGATATTTCTGTTTGCCGTCAGAATCAGTAAAGGTCATATCCATTGTTTCGGTGTACCTGGCGCCCAACTGGAATATGTTGCCCACCTCGATGCCCCGTTTCAGCGCCAGCCTGCCGCCGCATTTCGTGCAGACATCCCCGTCACTGACCCTGGCGACATCGACGAACCGGTCGGGCCTGACATCCCTTGGAACACTGATTCCTTTTATGTGATGGTCCGGCTTGTTGGCACCTCCGATAAGGCATGTCTCGCCTTCAAGGGAAGCGTCATACAGGATATCGGCTTTAGCGCTGTCAAGGCCTACGGCGCCGATATAGCCGAAACAAAGGTCCGCACCCTCATGATCCGTGAGCGGGAATACTTCAGCGCCGACTATATTTCTCAGCTTGGCTTCGTTGACCTGCAGATCGCCGCGGATGAATACGACCAGCGGTTTTTTGCTGCCCTGCACGGCAAAGACTGCTGCCTTCATGAGCCTGTCCGGAGTCGTATCGAAGAATGCGGCCAGCGAATCGATATCTTTGATGCCGGGCGTATATACTTCCTCGGGAGGCTGTACCTCAGCCGGCGCATGGCTGATGCGCGATACGGCAACTTCGGCATTGGCCCTGTAATCACAGTTTTCACAGACAACTATGGTATCTTCGCCGCCATCAGTCAGGAGCATGAACTCATGGGAAACCTTTCCTCCCATCATGCCGCTGTCCGAACTGACCGCAACCACCTGGGGCAGTCCGACCCTTCTGAAGATCCTGTGATAGGCTTCCAGGACAATATCATAGTAGCGCTCCAGGTCCTCCTGCGAGGTGTGGAACGAATACGCGTCCTTCATCGTGAACTCGCGCACCCTTATCAGGCCGCCCCTGGACCTGGGCTCATCCCTGAACTTGGTCTGTATCTGGTATATCATGAACGGATATTTGGCCCAGGACCTTGCTTCTGTCCTGGCCAGGTGTACCGCTGCTTCTTCGTGGGTCATGCCCAGCAGCATGTCATGGCCGGTCCTGTCCCTGAACCTGACAAGCTCGCTTCCGACGCTGTCGTAGCGGCCTGACTCCTTCCAGAGCTCATATGGCATGACAACCGGGAACAGGACCTCCTGCCCGCCTATATTGTCCATTTCCTCACGGATGATCGCTTCGATTTTGGCAGCGACCCGTTTTGCAGGAAGAAGCATCGAATATATGCCGTTGGCCACCTGCCTGACATACCCGCCGCGAAGCAGGAAAATATGGCTCGCCAACGTGGCATCGGCCGGTTTCTCCTTAAACCTTTCGCCGAGAAGCTTGCTCAAAAGCATTGCCTGTCAGTCCCTTCCCTTAAATTTTATTCAGTTTAGCAGACCAGGGGTATAATTGTCAAGGAATGCAGCGGGAACCATATATTGCATTTTTATTTATGATATAATCATGTTGAAGCCTTTACAGGGAACAAACCATTGAGCGACACACTCGCAGCATGTATATCAAAGCCAATGATATCGCTTTGTATAATATAGTGGGGTGGTCATATGGCAGAACCTCGGAGAAGCTTCGTAGAAAGGCGGAAAGGGCCGGATGCGGTGGTAAAGGCCGTATGGTGGACGGCCGGTATAAGCTGGCTGCTCTTCATAACCGCGTTGATTTTTGTCGAAACGGCCAGGCCTGAAGTCGAGACGTTTTTTGACCGCCAGTTCAACATTTCTATCAGGGATCACTGGGATGAAAATGCACTTCTTTACGTGTTCATCATCCTGGTGCTGAATTTTGCCGTCTGCACCATGGGCTTCATATTCAACCTTGCAAGGCACAGGAGGAAGACGGACCGGTTCAACAAGTCCATACTTATCATCGGTACCCTCTCTCTGGCCGGCATATTGTGGTACCTGTTCCGCTGAAGGCATCAGCGCAGATGATCTCAGATTTGCAAGCATATCTGCAGCCAAACCGCTTGAGAATTCTCAAACCAAAATAAAAACAAAAACCAGGCAGAAAATTATGGAACATTTTTCCGGCATTGAGTGTCTATAAGACGAAACATCTGAATGTGCCACATTAAAACCGGGTACGTTCAGTATATTGTTGGTATTATCAAATCTTTAACATACCATGTTTATGTGTGCTGCAGAGTGCGATGAGTCGGAAGTGTCTGAAAGATATGAAAATTCGATTCATTTTGGTGCCTTTAATGTCGGTTTTATGCTTGTGTGCCGGCGTGCTCCCGGCTTTGCGCCCGGATGCCGGGGATACTGCCGGCAGCAGCGGGTCGGGGGATGAGAGGCTCACCGGTACCGGCAGAGTCGATGGTTATGCCGGCGTTACAGAAGATGACGACGGCACTGAGGCCGCTGCCGCCGGTTCAGGCGAAGCTGCCAACGGTGCAGAAACCGCTGCAGCTTGCACAGGTACTGCGCTCGCCGGGACAGGTGCCGCTGTCGCAGGAGCAGTAGGTTTACTATACAAATGTGATATGGCAGATATCAATCCATGGAAGGTGCAGACCTGTGACGTGGACGGCGACGGCAGGACGGAAATATCCATAGGAGTGTACAAAACTGCAAGGTTCCACCCTGTCATGGCAAAAAGGCCGTTCATATACGAGTGGCACGGGAATGCCATCTCGCCCAAGTGGCTTGGCTCCAGGCTATCCAGGCCTTTCGATGATTATATCTTTGCCGACATAAATGCTGACGGCGTGGATGAGATCATATCCATAGAACATCTCAGGGACGGCAGGAAAGCAGTGAATTCCTACTCATGGAAGGGATTTGGTTTCGAGGGCATCGGAGAAAGCACCGCTTTCGATGACATATACAGTATCGGAAAAATCACACCCGATGACGGTGGCGAGGAGCTTATAGAGGTACTGGTGCTCATGGAAAGACAAAAAAGGCGCGTGATCCTGCGATATGGCGAAGAGAGGCTTGAATACAGCTTTGCCGATACCGGCGGCGCAGACTGACCGGATGTAAAGAAAAAATGAAGGTGGGTCAAAAATGCTGTACAAACGGGTTTTATCATGTATCCTTGCGGTGTTGCTGTGTTTGCATCTGCCGCAGTATTCTCCTCATGTGAACGCACGGACGGGACCGCGTTGAACGGGACTGACGGGGAAAATACGTCTGTGGTGACGGATGGAACGGGGAAGGCCGGTGAGCGTTCCGACAGCGGAAGTGAAGAGAATGGCGTGATGTATATCCCTGAAGTGATGGATTTGACCGATGAGAGGGAAAGAAAGTACCTGGGCGTGGAGTGGAGACCGATCAGCTACGTGGCTGGGGTTATCCCGTACAAAGTGATGCCTGACCTTTCCAATGTCGTCAATGCCGGACAGTTTGAAGGCTTTACAGATAAACAGCTCAGGATGCTGGCCGAAAACGGGTTCCTGGTAGTCCCGTCGACGGACAATGGGATAAGTACCTTGAAAAATTCGGCGAGATGAAAGAGAAGTTCGATTCGCTGCCCGACGAGACATGGCGGTCCAACCTGTACTACGGGTGGCTGTGGACGCTAAAAGCGCTGACAGAGCCTTTTGGCGACGGGTATCCGTCGTTCATGACCAACCAGGCCTGGCAGGACAAGTCGCTCAACACGGCACTGGCAAGCTGGGCTGAACTCAGGCATAACACCGTGCTTTACGGGAAACAGTCCGGTGCCGAAATGGGAGGGTGGATCCCTGAGGAATTGCCGAAGGGGTATGTGGAGCCCAACATCGGCGTCTATGAAAGGCTCCTGTGGCTTACCGGGTATGCAAGGGAAAACCTGGCTGAAAGAAACATACTGCCTGGTGAACTGGAAGACAAAATGGAAGAATTCGAGGATCTGCTTCAGTTCCTGATCGACTGTTCTGTCAAGGAACTCAGGAAATGAAGAACTGACCAGGGAGGAATATCAACGGATCCAATACTATGGCGGTACACTGGAACATCTGACCAGTACAACGGCAGGGATCGGTGTAAGGTGGTTCGGGATCACGTCCGATGCCGACAAGAACATGGCAGTCATATCAGATGTCCATACTGCAGGGAACATAGGTTACCTGGAAGAAGGAGTGGGATACGCGTCCCATATATTCGTCGTCGTGCCGATAGGAGGGAAGCTGTACCTGACAAGAGGGGCAGTTTTCAGCTATTATGAGCTCACGAGCAACAAAAGGATCTCGGATGAAGAATGGCAGGCGATGCTGAAGGAGGGCAGGCAGCCCGCGCTGCCTTACTGGACGGGATCGTTCACCGACATTGGCGGACCCCTGCCGGTGCCTGATTTAAATTACATACCTGGTGATTGACAGAGCGATAAACCGATGGCATGGTGAAGTATTTGCGTGGCGACGTATTTCTGAAACGGGCCTGTCTGCCGGACAGGTCCTGTTTTATGGCTTTAAGACCGGCTAACTGAACTGTGAATTGTACATTTCAGCGTATACTCCATTGAGTTCCATCAGCTCGTCGTGCATGCCCTGCTCCACGATCCTGCCGTCCTTTATCACCAGTATGATATCGGCGTTGCGGATCGTGGAAAGGCGATGGGCTATAACGAAGCAGGTCCTGCCGCGCATGAGTTCCCGCATCGCTTTCTGGATCTGCTGCTCCGTTCTGGTGTCCACGTTGGAGGTTGCTTCGTCAAGGATCAGCATTTTCGAATCCAGCAGCATTGCCCGGGCGATAGTGAGGAGCTGCTTCTGTCCCTGCGATATGTTTATGCCGTCATCGCTGAGCACGGTATCGTAGCCGTCCGGCAACTGCATTATGTAATTGTGTATCCTCGCAGCTTTTGCCGCCGCAATGACGTCGGCCTTCGACACGCCTTTCTTCCCGTAGGCGATGTTTTCGTAAATAGTGCCGTGGAAAAGCCACGTGTCCTGAAGGACCATTGAATACGAGAGCCGCAGGCTTTCCCTCGTCACGTCCATGATGTTTTTGCCGTCGATGGAGATCGTCCCGCTGTCCGGATCGTAAAACCTCATCAGCAGGTTTATGATCGTCGTTTTCCCGGCTCCTGTCTGGCCTACGATGGCAACGAGCTTCCCTTCGTCTGCCTTTATGCTGAGGTCCCGGATGACCGGTTTTTCAGGTGTGTAGCCGAAGCAGACGTTTTCCATCTGCACCTCTCCGCGCACATTATCCAGGACTACCGCATCTTCCCTGTCCTTTGGCTCAGGTTCTTCGTCGATCAGCCTGAAAACGCGCTCGGCTGCTGCAAATGACGACTGCAGTTCGCTGAGTATGTTTGCCGTCTCATTTATGGGGCCTGAGAATTTGCGCGAATACAGGACGAAGGACGAAAGGTCGCCAAGCGACAGGCGTCCGAACAGGTAAAGCAGCGCTCCGAACATGCTGACCAGGGCCAGTGACAGGTTGTTTACCAGGTTGATGGAAGGTCCGGCCATACTGCCATAGTATTCTGACCTGTAGTAGGCATCCACCGCTTCCGTATTTTTTTTGTCGAACCTTCGGATGATCGTCTTTTCCTGGTTGTATACCTTGATCGTTTTCTGACCTGTTATGATCTCTTCGACGAAACCGCTGAGCTCGCCAAGTTTTGCGGAGCGCAGCCGGAACAGCGGGCGGAGCTTGCCTGTCATGTACTTTGTAAGCAGTATCGAGATCGGCACTGTTATGGCAAATACCAGTACAAGGATCGGCGAAATATAGATCATCATTATGAGCGAACCTGCCACGGTGAACAGGCTCGTGAAGATCTGGAGCAGATCGTTGGAAAGCGAGGCGTTGACCGTATCGATGTCATATGAAATACGGCTGATTATCTCTCCGGGCTGGTGACTGTCAAAAAACCGCACAGGAAGATCCAGCAGCTTGTTGAAAACGTCGCTCCTCATCTGGAATATCACCTTCTGGGTGAGGCGGATCACGAGGACCGACAAAATGTATGACAGTACCGACGACAATATGTAAAAGGCGACCATCAGTGCACAGTAACAGAATACCGTTTCGAAATCCACCGCACCGGGTTCTGTGCCGATCGCGTCTATTGCTTTTCCCGAAAGCAGCGGGCCGACGAGGGCAAGCAGGTTGCTTGCTGTCGAAAGCACCAGAGCGAGCAGGCCGTACCACTTGTAACGGTACAGGTATTTCCAGAGCCTCGACATGATCCTGAGCGTATCTTTCATGGTGAGCTTCCGTTTCTCGCCGGTATGTGCCTGGATATGCGCCGGGCCTGCCGTTCCGGGTCCGTGGCGGAAGCCGAAGCCGCCGGGACCGCCAAAACCGGGGCCCCCGAAACTACCGGGACTGCGCAACGGCCTCACCTCCCATCTGGAGCTCGTAGATCTCCTTGTAGACTGTGCAGTTTTCGAGGAGTTCATCGTGGGTGCCGTACCCGAGCATCCTGCCGTCTTCAAGGACCAGGATGCGGTCGGCATGCATGATCGAGCTTATGCGCTGGGCTATTATGATGGTGGTGGTATCGCCGAAATTTTCAGCCAGCGCTCTCCTCAGCAGGAAATCGGTTTTATAGTCCAGTGCGCTCGACGAGTCGTCGAGTATCAGTATTTCCGGGTCGGCGGCCAGCGCCCTTGCAATGAGGAGCCTTTGCCTCTGCCCTCCGCTCAGGTTGGAACTCTTCATTGCTAGCAGGTGATCATATTTCAGGGGAAGCGCTTCTATGAATTCCCTGGCCTGCGCGCAGACTGCGGCCCTTTCGATCTGTTCCATGCTGACGTCGCGGCCGAACGCTATGTTTGAGGCAATGGTGTCGGCAAAGAGTATGTCGTTCTGGAAGACTACGCCGAACTTCGTATGCAGTTCATCCGGAGGGATGCTGCGGATATCGGTTCCCGAAATCCGGATAACGCCTTCATCCGGGTCGTACAGCCTCAAAAGCAGGCGGATGATGGTGCTCTTGCCGCTTCCGGTAGCGCCGATGATCCCAAGTGTCTCACCCTTGCGCAGGGCGAAGCTGATGTCCTCGATGGTGTTTTTCTTTTCATCCGGGACTCCGCTGTCCATGACGCCATTATTACGTTGGCTTCCGTTCCGTACCCTGTCCCTGTTCCTGCTGCCGGCGGGAGAGCCCGGCAGGATGCCAGCAGGATCATCGGAGTCGTTGTTCCGTGTTTTGCTCTTGTGGTAGGAAAATGTCACGTGCTCAAAAGTTATATGGTATCCGTTGTCTACGTGGTCTGCAGGTTCGACGGCCAGGTCGTCCGGAGCCTCTAGCACTTCCTGTATCCTTTCCGCCGAAGCAGTCCCTTTTGAAAACATCTCGAACATTCTTGTTATTGAAAGCATCGCGTTCAGGATTATCGTGAAATATGTCAGGAATGCTATGATCTCGCCTGATTTGGTCAGGCCTGCATTTATCCTGAAAGCGCCCACTATGATAACGAGGGTCAGGCCGAGGTTGAGCAACAGGTTCATCGCGGGGTTGGTAAGTGCCATCGTGATCCCGGCTCTCGTTTCGGTTTTCACGACTTCGCGGTTTACTTCTTGGAACCGCTCTTTTTCATATGCGGTTTTGGACAGTGCCTTTATGACACGGATACCGGCGATGTTTTCCCGGACGGTGCGGACGAGCCTGTCTATGGACCGCTGGGATTCGGAAAACAGCGGGATCCCCTTTTTTGATATAAGCCATACCAGCAGGGTGATGAAAGGCAGCATCAGGATCAGTGTGAGAGACAATACGGGTTCGAGAGCGAGAGTGACGATGATGCCGCCCAGCAGCAGGATTGGCGCACGGACGCCGAGGCGCTGCATCGTGCCTATCATCCGCTGTATATGATATGTATCGTTTGTCAGCCTCGATTGCAGGGACGGGATCGTGTATTCGTCCACCTGCCTGCAGGACATGTATGATATTTTCACGAACAGGTCGTGCCGGATAGCTTCGGTGGCGTCACGGGCGACTTTTGAAGCCATACGGTTGGCTATGACGTTTGTTATGAATGCGAAGGCCGCGCATAGGAACATGATGCCGCCCCAGATGAAAATGAGCCTGACGTCGCGAAGCGGCACGATATCATCTATCGTATGTGAAAGGATCCAGGGTATGAGCAGGTCCATTATCGTGCCCGTGAATTTTATTGCAAGCCCGAGGAGCATTCTCGGGACATACGGTTTCAGGTATGAAAAAATCATTTTCATAGGCCATCTCCGCTTCCCGCGTTTACCAAAACTCTTTTCATCATAACGTTTTACATGTGAATTTGTCAATGAACTACGGCCTTGGCTGAACTGCCCGC
>JAKOPX010000208.1 GCA_029778665.1 Bacillota bacterium
CGAACCGTACAGCAAGGGAAGCGGGTTTGAGGGGCACGAGTTCTTCGAGGCCCCGTCGATAAGGAAGAGGGGAGATACATATTATTTCATATACTCTTCGGTGGTTTTCCACGAACTGTGCTATGCCACAAGCAAGCACCCGACAAAAGACTTTACTTACAGAGGAGTTATAGTCAGCAACGCCGATATAGGCATCGACACTTACAAGCCGGCCAACAAGCCGATGTTTTACGGCGGAAACAACCACGGCAGCATTGTTGAGATAAACGGCCAGTGGTACATTTTCTACCACAGGC
Organism: Bacillota bacterium; assembly: GCA_029778665.1. GTDB lineage: Bacteria > Bacillota > Clostridia > Acetivibrionales > DTU013 > DTU013. The sequence continues at coordinate 297 of JAKOPX010000208.1, forward strand.
ACACCAATGGCACGAACTTCAGCAGGCAGGCCTGCCTCGAGCCTATTACGTTCCGCGAAGACGGATCGATACCCCAGGTCGAACTGACATCCTGCGGCCCCAACGGCGGACCTCTCGAGGGACGCGGGGAATACCCGACATATATCGCCTGCAACCTCTTCTGCAGCGAAGAATCTGTCTATACCGACTGGACTGCATCCTGGATGAACAACCAGTTCCCGAAGATAACCCAGGACGGCAAAGACGGGGACGAAGAGATCGGCTATATCGCCAACATGAAGGATTCGGCAACCGCGGGGTTCAAGTATTTCGACTGCAGGGGAGTAAAAAGGATAAAGATAAAGACGAGAGGATATGCGAGGGGCGTCTTCGAAGTGAGGACGAAATGGGACGGACCGGTGCTCGGCACGATCCCGATCGAGTTCTCGAACATATGGAAGGAGTACTCTGCGGACATAGCGATCCCTGACGGGGTACATGCCCTGTATTTCACGTTCAAAGGGCATGGCAGCGCCCATTTCGGTTCGTTTACCCTTGAATGAGTGCAGGAACATGGTACCGCACACTTAAGCCAGTAATTTATTGAAAATCCTTCCGGTATTCTGGAATTACAGTTGCCGGAAGGATTTCATGTTTGTCAGGTGTACCGTACCTGTATGGTCTGATATGCCGGCTATGGGGTAACTGGCTGACGTGACCGGATCAAATATTGTATCGGATTGTTATTATGTCGACTTGTTTTTGCTTTTACCAAACACTATAATTAACGGGACGATTTATTCTGCCCCGTTAAAGTGCTATATCCGAGACACAGGGGGGCTGCATATGCCGGAAACGCCCGACGTGAAGAATGATGTGCAGAACGAGATAATGAATGCATTCATCAAGCTTGTGCCTTATCTTTCCGTTTTGTTTGACAATGAAGCGTCTTTTGCGCTCACCGATACGGAGAAGTATATCATCAACGAGTGCTGTTCCGCACTCCCGCTCAGAGCGGATCCGGGAGATCCCATTCCTGCGGGGGGAGCCGCACACAGGGCTATCAGCACCGGCGAAGTAGTGATAAGCAATGTGCCGAAAGAGATTTATGGCGCGCCGTTCAGATCGTATGCGATCCCGGTGAAGGAAAATGACGATGTGGTCGGGTGTATCCTTGTCGGCAAGAGCCTGCAGAAGAGCCATGATCTGCGGAACGCATATAAAAACCAATACTCGGCCCAGCAGCAGATATCACGGGCAATAGGCGTTTTGTCCGACGAACTGCAGAACGTGGCGGAAATGAACAACGATATCCTGCAGAATGTTGCTGAAGCCGATGAGAGCACAAGGGTAACCGATGAGATCCTCAGTATGGTCAAACGCATTTCGGCGCAGACGAAGCTTCTGGGCCTGAATGCGACTATCGAGGCCTCTCGTGCCGGTGAAGCCGGTAAGGGCTTTTTCGTTGTTGCACAGGAAATCGGGAAACTGTCAAATATGACGAACGAGTTCCTGAAGAAAATCGAACAGGCCTTGCAGCATATAAACAGGTCGGTGAAGGAGATTTCAGACAAAATCACGAAGGCTGCGCAGGTATACCAGTCACAGGCAACGGCCATCAAGGAGATCGCTGCTTCGGTGGATGAACTGACTGCTTCATCGAAAGTGCTCGAGGAAATGGCAGAAAGCATTTAATAACTTCATACAACATTACAATAACATTGAAAGCGCTTTTTACTGCCTGTTGGCCCATCATGTTACAGTCTTTGGTTTTTGCTAATAAATTTGAGTACTATAGCTTTGCAAGCCTTCAGTACTCCAACATTTTTTACAGAATACAGTATTATATTTTTGAATACTTTTTACCGGCTTCTCCTTTACCTGATTTCCTCGTCGAATACAACGGCGACCTTTCCGCATTTGCCCTCTGCCATGATGCGATTGGCTTCCGCCACATTGTCCAGAGTGAAGCGGTGCGTTACGAGGTCTTCGGGATGGATGCCCCACCTGACCAACCTCTCAGTGAGTTCCTCCATTTTCCAGATGCTCATCATCCATGAACAATACATGGTCTTCTGGTCATGGATAATATCCAGGCTTGGATTGAATTCACAGGTCCCGCCTTCGCCCAAGAATGCGATGCGGCCACATTTCCTCGTTGCGCGGATCGCCAGCTGCCTTCCGGCTGCATTGCCCGAGCAGTCTACGGCGCGCTCCAAACGATAGCCGAAGGGGTCGAGGACGGGATCCAGCTTCGATATCTGAAGGAGCACGGCTGTGACAAGGTGCAGGGATTCCTGATCAGCAAACCGCTGACAGAAGAAGATGCGATCTTATTTTTTAGCAGGGCCTGTAAACTGCATTGAACGCGATTGTGGTAAATCGATTGAAGGAGAAAAAAGGGAGTCCACACCACTTTTGCTGCCTTCATGCACCATTATATGAATTGGGGATAAGTTATTTCCTGAAAAAGAAACATAGATATCATATGTCAAATTGCACAAAGACCTGAATACGAGAGAAATAATGGGAATTCCCGCGCAATGACATTAAATTTTGCATTTTGGGTCAAGGAATTTTGAACAGAATTATAGACAAATACAAAATTGTATTATATAATTGTTCCGTAATCGTGATATTGCACAAAAAAATTTAAAATTCAAATTGACAAGGCTGGCCTTAAACTCCCTTGAAGAAGCAGACTAAAACGTATAACTAATTCGCAGTTCCCGACATAGCAGTCAAGAGGAAGAAGCAGTAAGGAAAAAGACAGACAAAGTTGTTTGAAAACCCAAAAAAATTAAAAAGAAAGGGGATCAAATAATGAAAAAGGTCAAACTTATCGCGCTGCTGTTGGTTGCTGTTATGATCTTTGGCGTGGCAACTGCATGCTCGAAGTCAAACCAGGGTAGCGACCAGCCGGGCGCACCGTCGTCAGATTCAACAGGAGGAGACACAAATCAGCCTGGCGCTCCTGCAGCACCGCCGAAGGAGCCGATCACTTTCACAATGTTCCAGGCTGACCCGGGCGAAGCTCCGCCGGAAAGCAACAAGATCATAAAGAAGATCCGTGAAATGACCGGCGTCACCGTCGAGATCGAATACCTCGTTGGTGACATGGAGCAGAAAGTCGGTATCATGATCGCCGGTGGCGATTATCCCGACCTGATCGGACCCGGACAGGCTCGTGGCCAGTTCCTCAACGCTGGTGCTTTCGTGGCACTCGATGATCTGCTTCCCAAGTATCCGAACCTGTGGAAACATTATGAACCTTACCTGGATGTGCTCCGCAGCGTTTCGTCGGACGGCAAGATATACATCATGGACATCTGGAGCCGTGAATACTGGCTGAACGACGGAAAGGACACTGAATATCAGGCAGGTTACAATGGTCCCGCTTTCTGGACACAGAAAGACGTTCTTGCATGGGACAACTATTCAAATCCGAGACAGCTTGATGAGTACTTCGATCTGCTTCTCCGTTACTACAAGGCTCATCCCACGATCGACGGACAGCCTACCCTTGGATTCGAAATACATTCACAGGATTGGCGTTCGTTCTGCCTCAAGAACGCTCCGCAGCACCTGATCGGCGGACGTAACGAGGGCGACGTCGTTGTCAAGCCGGATCTCACAGTCGAGATCTACCAGAACAAGGATTATGCAAAGACATACTACAAGAAGCTCAACGAAATGTTCAAGCAGGGCCTGATCAGTCCCGAGACATTCTCGAGGAACTATGACGAGTATCTGTCAGTTCTCTCCACAGGCCGTGTGCTTGGAATGTTCGACCAGCAGTGGAACTTTGCGAACGCAGAAAACGTTCTGATTTCTGAAGGCAGGTATGAGCGCACCTATGTACCCGTAGGCGTCAGCCTTGACGGAAGCCCTGTTTCGTACAACAGGTACAAGAGCGCCGGTATCGTAGGCGGCAACGGAATGGGTATCAGCGTGAAGTGCAAGGATGTCGAGCGCGCACTTGAATTCCTTGATTTCATGCTCCGCGAAGATGTCCAGAAGCTCTGCTACTGGGGTATCGAAGGCGAAGACTACTATGTTGATGAAAACGGCCGCTACAGACGTACAGAGGAACAGAGGGCGAACTTCAACAATCCTGACTGGGTGAAGGCTAACTCTGGTATCAACTTCGCCAACCTGTTCCCGAAGATCCAGGGCCGTTACTCAGACGGTAACGCCGCTGGTGCAGGCAACCAGCCTGAAGAGAGAATAGAAGGCATGTCCGAATACGACAAGGAATTCCTTGCCAAGTACGGATTCAGTGACAGATCCGAGTTCCTGCCTCTGGCAGAGTATGCAGGATATCCTGAAGTATGGTCGATCTTCTCCACCATGGACGAAGACAACCCTGTAAAGGCTATCTTCAACGATATCACGGATCTCCAGAACCGTTATCTGCCTGGCGTGATCATGGCCGACGACTTCGAGTCCGCATGGAACGAGTACGTGAAGAGGTACGAGAACGTCGACTATCCGATGCTTGAGAAAGAGATCGAGAAAGAGATCAAGGCACGTTACAAGAAGTAATACTGGAC
>JAKOPX010000027.1 GCA_029778665.1 Bacillota bacterium
CATGGCGAATATGATGCTGAAAAAGATGCCGATGAACAGCAGGCTGCCGTTCGTTGACAGGGTGTCGCGCCTGCCGCCGACGCCGTTTACGACATTGGTCAGACCCGGCTGTGTCATACACCATTCGCGTACGCTTTTTACATAACTGTCCTTGTCGTTTTCCTGTCCTTCCAGGTTCAGGAGGATCGTAAATATGCGGTCGTTTTCAGCGGTGCTGCCGAATTCGTCGCGCAGCATGTCCATCACGCCGGTGTCGCTGACGATGATATAGTAATCTTCTCCAAAGGCGTTTTTCCCGGCTTTCCTGGCAAATACCGCCGAATCGAGTTCCTTTTTGACCCTGAAAGTCCTTTCGCCCAGGATCATATGATCGTACCCAAAGTCCGCGCCGGTGGAGAATACGAGCACTTCATCGTCCCTGAGGGTCTCGTCCGGCTTCTCCATCGCATTGAAGTCGCTGAGTGTTATGAGCCTTAGTGTTTCGCGCTCTGCATGCGTGTTGTCCGGGTCCATTTTCGTAAAGACGTTCCCGTATTTATTGGTGTGGAGTTTCTGCCAGGTGTACTCGATCCTGTCCGCTATCCTGACGTTTGCCGACGCTGCGAGTTCCTGCAGTTTTTCGTCCAGTTCGGCCGTACCGCGGAACTGGGCCGTGTTGAAATTTATGGCGGTGTCGAATGGGAACTGGAAGTCCAGTATGCTGTCGGTGCCGCGCCAGACCGAAAGGGTGCAAAGCAGCGTTATTATCGTCATGGTGCTGAATATGCATATGTTGGCCAGGCTCGACGCGCTTTTCCCCATCCGGTGCAGCATGCCGGAAATGGTGACGAAATTGGTCTTCCTGTAATAAATCCTGCTGTTTCTTTTCAACAACTTCAGCAGTGCGATCAGTCCTGCCCGGAACAACTGGTGGGTCCCGATGACGACCAGTGCGACTGCCAGCAGGAAATTGAGGAAAATCTCGGAGTCTAAATTTGCCGTTATGGCGATCGCATAGCCGATGCCCAGCAGGATGAAGCCTGAGACAGCCGTCAGCCAGAGGCGCTTTGGCTCCCTGTCGCCCTTTTTGGCTCCTTTCATAAGGTCGTTCGGGGTCGTCCTGAAGACCCGGATGATATTCATGACAAGGTTGATCCCGTATACGGCAAGGAAATAGATGAAAGTCCTGTAAAAGGCGTCCGGGCTGAATCCAAAGGAAGCATCCACCGGAAGTTTGGCCAGGTTCAGCAGCAGGAGGAACAGCAGCCAGGAAGCTGTTCGTATAAACAATGAAGGGCAGCAGTATCAGTCCGAGCAGGACCTGCCCGATCTGCATAAGAACAAGGGCGTAGCTGCTCCGGGGCAGCGTTCGCATGATGTCATTGGCCACGATAATAGGTCGTGCCGTTTTTGCGGATCCCCATCAGGGACAGTCTGGGC
>JAKOPX010000028.1 GCA_029778665.1 Bacillota bacterium
GTAGGCTACGGCCTGGACTATGCGGGCAAGTACCGGAATCTTCCGGATGTCTGCACGCTTAAGGAAGAGGTTTATGGAAAAAAGAGCTGAACACAGACAAAATAACGGCGCCGGTGGTATATATGTATCAGGACCCCAGCGTCCGTTGTGTTTATAAATAGTTTATGTTAATATAATATAATCTGTAAAAAGACTGAGCCAACATGGGGCCAGGAGGGAGATATTTGAAATATTTCAGGAATTTAAGCTTTTATATAGTCATATTCGTATTGGCACTGTTTCTGGTGATGATTTATTCCAGTACAGGGAATCCGGCACAGCTCAGCTACACACAGCTGCTCGCACATATAGAAAACAGCAATGTGCAGAGCATCGTCCTGAAGGCTGATGAAGCGACGGTAGAGCTCATCACTCCCAATAAGGGATCGAAAACAAAAGAGTATGTGGTCTATATATCATCGGTGGATGCATTCACCGAGTTGGTGACGGAGGCCTGGAGGAACGGACAGGTCAAGGATTTCAGGGTCCAGAGGCCGCCGACGGCCCCCTGGTGGGTATCGATCCTTCCTACCCTTGGCCTTATAGTCATATTCGTGATATTCTGGGTGTTCTTCCTTCAGCAGTCCCAGGCCGGGGGAGGCAACAGGGTGATGTCCTTCGGGAAGAGCCGCGCCCGGATCAACACCGACGAAAAGAGGAAAGCCACGTTTGATGACGTGGCCGGCGCTGACGAGGAAAAGGAAGAACTGAAGGAGATCGTGGAATTCCTCAAATCCCCCAAGAAATTCATAGAACTTGGCGCCAGGATACCCAAGGGCGTGCTGCTGGTGGGCCCGCCCGGTACAGGTAAGACGCTGCTGGCCAGGGCCGTTTCCGGGGAGGCGGGAGTTCCGTTCTTCAGCATTAGCGGATCGGACTTCGTCGAGATGTTCGTCGGCGTAGGCGCTTCGAGGGTGCGTGACCTTTTCGACCAGGCAAAAAAGAGCGCTCCGTGCATAGTGTTCATCGATGAGATAGATGCAGTAGGAAGGCACAGGGGAGCA
>JAKOPX010000209.1 GCA_029778665.1 Bacillota bacterium
AAAGGTTTGCCTGCAACCGATTTGATATGCTCTCCGGATGTTGCTGATGTAATCGTTCGTAATGACGATATAGAGAAGTTCCTGGACAACCGCAGGTATGAACTGGGCAGGGTCAATCCTGAATTGCTCCCGGCCGGTGCTGCTCTCATCTGCGTGCTGAACGTAAACGGCAGATACATCAATGTATTCAGCTATGATGAAACATACACTGCAGATAACGGCACCGATACCCAGTTTATTACTTCTAAGTATGCGATCCTGACCGCTCCGAATTGCGGACGTACTCTTTACGGAGCCGTTACCCAGGTTGAGCAGGATGACGGCCTGTTCCATACCCGCGCAGGAAGACGCATACCGAAGTATGTAAGCGATCCTGTCGGAAATACCAGGGAACTCACACTGTCCAGCCGTCCGCTGCCTGTTCCGAACAATAAAGGCGCTTGGATAGCATTCCAGGCTATTTCCTAATGCGCTGAATGAAAGGAGACAAGTATCATGGCAGTGATCATTACAAACGGTACGGTTGTCTACAATAAGGGGAAAATCTCCGTTGCCATTACTGAAGCCGATGGCGTTCAGGAACTTCCCGCCGACATCGAAGCCCGTCTTGTAGCCGCAGGTGTTGCTCGGTATGTGGGTAAGCCAACACCAATAAAAGAAACACCCGATAAAGCTGTTGCAACAGCCTCTGAACAGACAAAAAAAGATGAGCCGAGTAATAACATTACCGATGAAAACGGCAGCTCTAAAAGCGAAACAGAAGCCCCGAAAGGTATACCGAGCTACAACGCGGACATGAAATCGACGGAGCTGCGCGAGATCATGAGTGATTACGGAATCCCCTACAAGGTCGGAATGTCAAAGGCAGATATGGTGGCTGCTCTTGACGAATATTTCAAAGAGGAATCCGGAGAGGATTCCGATGGAGGATCCGAAGGAGACGAAGAAGCACCACCTGATCTTGGAGCCGAGGAGCCGGTCTTATGAGCGGATTTAAGGATATGGTTGAAGCTGACATCAAGCGTGTTTTTACCAATCCTTCAGAATTTGCCAAGCTACACACTATTATTTATGATGGTGTAACCTATGAGAATATTCCGGTTGTGCTATCCGGCATCAAGGAAAAGGATAGACGGCAGCTTGTGTCAGACCATGTCCAGGGCCTGTTCCTTGTTACCGCTGTTCTTCATTGCGCTGCTTCCGACCTTGGCGGCGTAGTCCCGGAAAAGGGAACAAAAATAAAAATCAGCGACAGCGAAGACGGAGAATTTTTCCGGGAG
>JAKOPX010000029.1 GCA_029778665.1 Bacillota bacterium
CCCGCTGTCCGGTAACAGCATGCCGGTAAGCAGTTTCATCGTTGTGCTTTTGCCGGCTCCGTTGGGCCCGGCGTATGCGACGAATTCACCTCTTCCAATCGAGAATGAAATGTCGTCCAGGGCAGTTATCTTCAGCTTTTCAGGCTTTATGAGGTTCCTGAGCAGCCCCTTGCCCGTATTGTCACGCTGCCACTGTATAAATGTCTTTGTGACGTTTTTGACGTTAACGGCGAAATCCGTATGGTACATACCTGTTTGAGCCTTTTGTAACATAATAATTCAGTCCTTTCCTGAAGAAATATTTGGCTGCAAGAGCCAGAGCCAGCGCATATGCAAACGGATAGTATTCCGTGAGGTTCAAAGGCGGCTTCCCCAGCAGACACAATGCAGGGAACCATGCCATGAGCCCTTCCGGCAGAATGGTGAGCAGAGGCACCTGGATGAAGGCAGGCATCCCGGACAGCGGGAATGTGCTCAGTTGCCAGGTCCCTTCGATCGCAGTGGTCGATATTTCTTCGGCTTCGACCGGCGCATAGAATGAAGCAGTCGCAACGAGGTAAGAACGGGCGACAATGATCACCATGGTGGCGGCCAGATGGGCAATCAGCCGCAGTATCCACCACGGTGTTACCCGGAGATGCAGTCGGGCAATGGATATTACCAGCAAGATACATCCCACGGCAAGGTTGCCGCCGCCGGTAAAGGGCACGAATCCGCCGGTTATGAGCTGTACCTTCAGTGAATTTGGCTGCATGAACATATGCTCGAGTTGCCCGCGGCCGATTATACGGCTGATGTGGATGTTGTTGCCTGAACCGAACAATATGAACAAACCTGTCACCAGGGTCGAATAGCTCATCATGAACAATACCTCATCGACGCTCATACCGCCGATGCCGCCGAATCGCAGGGCAATAAGCCAGACGCCTGAAACAACGGATATATTTGATATCATATCGGCTGTCATTGCTGCTATGGCGTATTTCGTATCTCTCAGCAGCCACAGGAGATCCATTTTCGCTGAGATCGCAAATAAGCTGAGTACCCGCTTCAGCTTTTTCCTAGCCTC
>JAKOPX010000210.1 GCA_029778665.1 Bacillota bacterium
AGACAACCACCTGCTGGTGGTGGAAAAGCCGCAGAATATACTGACGCAGGGCGATCAGACCGGCGATGAGGATCTGCTGACGGTGCTGAAGGATTATATCAGGGAGAAGTACAACAAGCCCGGCAACGTATACCTTGGGCTCGTGCACAGGCTGGACCGTCCTGCCGGAGGTGTCATGGTCTTTGCAAAAACGTCCAGGGCCGCTTCCAGACTGTCGGACCAGATAAGGACCGGAGTATTCGGCAAGACATATCTTTCCATCGTGCACGGAGTGCCTGACGAACTGTCAGGTACGCTGGTCAACTACCTTGTTAAGGATGCGGCCACGAATACTGTGAAAGTGCTGGACGATAAAGCCACAGGCGGCAGAGTGCCGGGCGGAAGGAGTGATTCTGCCGAGGGCATGCCCGCCGATGCCAGGAAAGCTGTACTGGACTATGAAGTAAGGAAAGCCGCTGACGGCCTGGCGCTTGTGCAGATAAAACTCCGCACCGGGCGTCCTCACCAGATCCGTGTCCAGTTTGCAGCCATCGGCCACCCACTGTACGGGGACCAGAAATACGGTGCATCGCTGAATGAACCCGGGATGCAGCTGGCTCTCTGGTCGACCGGGATAACATTTATTCATCCGACGCTAAGGGAACAAGTGACTTTCAGTTCAGATCCGCCGGCTGTTTACCCGTGGACGCTATTTGCATGATCAGGCAGGGACCGGTCGCCGGCAATACTCATACCTGGCGCCGTAAGGCGCCTGCCCGGCAGCTGTTGTACTGACGTATCACTGACCTCTTTACCATTGCCGGGCCGTGATATGCTGAAGCTGCCGCAGGATCATCCGGATATTCCAGGATCACCTGGACATTCTGAACCAGCTGCTTGATCATCCGGCACTTTCCAGACGGTTGATCGCAGCTTCGATTTCTTCTCTTGTAATAGTGCTCAGAAATGAGAATTTCATATCGAGGGCCTTCTTCATCGATTCCAGTGCCTTTTCTCTGTTGCCCAGCTTTTCCATCAGGAGCCCGTAATTATAATATGGTTCCGGGAACGCAGGAGATTTTGCCAGAAGATTTTCATAAACCTCCCTGGCTTTGTCATACTGGCCCAGCAGGAGATAGTTCTGGCCAAGGTTGTCATTTATGATGTTGTCCCTCGGATTGAATTCGAGGGCTTCAAGGTTGAATTGCAGCGCCTTATCCAGGTCGCCTTTCTCAATCAGCATAAAACCGAGGCTTCCATATACAGTTGTCGTCTTGTAAGTCTGTATGACTTCCCCGAGCATCTCCACTGCCTGGTCGAGTTCGCCTTTTTTCCACAGGACGAGGGCCATGATGGATTTGAGATACGGGACATCCTGGTCCCTGGGGTGTTCTTTCAGAGCTTTCTGAAGTATTTCTTCAGGCTTTTGCAGTTCGCCGCTTTTCAGCAGCAGATAAGCATAGTTCACAGCAGTCCTGATACCGCCACGATTTGCAGCATATGCCCGGCCGAACCACTTTATCGCCTCATCCAGCCTGCCAAGGCCATACCTCCTTGTTCCTATGATCGTATAGATCTTCGCCCTGGAGATATATACGAGTACCAGGAAATACACCAGCAGCGCCGCCATGCCGATCCACTTGCTGAACCGTGCAAGTATTATAATGATTATGACGGGCAGGGCAAAGCGGGTGATCAGGATTTTCATGCTGCTGTTCATTATCTTGCTGCTCATGTCCGCATTGTTGTTTGGATTGCTGCTCATCGTGGCACCTCCGCATCAGGCAAAACAGAAACTGTTGCCCTGTATTACTAAACTTTTGCGATGTTTTGGATCTCAGCCGTGATCCATGGCTTTGCCCGCCATGGACAACACAATTATAAACCATCGGCTGCCGGTATTTCAAATGCCCCTTTTGTATTTACCTTTCGGCGATATGAATATACAATAGTCAACAAATTGGTCTGCCGATGGAAACCGGATGATATATGCCTTTATAACGGACAGCTCTGGAGGTATTGCCATGAACGACATGTACCTGATAAACGCACTGACCGCGCTCGGGATCACGCTTCTTGTCGTGTGTCCTTTTATAGTCCACAGGATCACAAAATACCGGATCGAGATCGAAAAAATCAGGCAGGAAGCGGAAGTGCGCAAGGAGGAGATCAGGTGCCGGAACCAGTTGGAACTGGAGAAGTTTATGATCTCTGAACAGAAAAAAGAAGCAGTGACGGGGAAAGTGTGTGAAGAGTGCGGAGAAAGCCTGCCGGAGGGCAGCCTTTTCAGGGACAGGGACGCAAGGCCGGTCGATGTCCGTACGGCCGCTGAAGACGGCAGGAACAGGGAACACGTATCCGGAACGGAATTCACGCCTTGATTTTAGCGAACATATTGTATATAATACCATAAATAAAGCAAAGTTTATAAAATCACTATAGTGGTAAAGGCAATGAAAGAGGAAAGTAACCGGGAAGTACTTTACAGAGAGGGCTGCCGCGGCTGAAAGCAGCGCCAATGTGCATACCGGCGAAGTTCCCTCCGGAGCTGCATCCTGAAAACCGCACTGACCTTTGTACGACAGCACGTCACATATTGATACCGACCCGGGACCGGGCTGTCAGGGCGGCCGCAGACCGACCGGCAAAGGCAGGCGGGGCAAGTAGGAGATGCCGGCACCTGGCCGTTAACGTACAGGAAGCGATTTACCCGTCTGCTGACATGCACAGCGGCGGAAGTCGTGGAAGAGTGTCCGCATTTGCGGAAATTTGGGTGGTACCGCGGAGTTACAGCCTTCGTCCCTTTCTTGGGGACGAAGGCTTTTATCATATACCGGCGGGGTTAAATACAGCAGCGCCGCTTAAGGCAAAGCACGCTGACCCGCAGCTGCAGCCGGGCACCGCGAATGACCCGGAGCCCGACGAGCCACAGAAGATACATCGAATATAAAAAAGGAGGAAGCGCAATGCGTGAACAGTTGAACAACATAAAGCTGGAGGCGGAAAAAAAGCTGAACGAAGCCGGTTCTCTGGCGGAACTGGAAAGCATCAGGCTGCAGTACCTGGGCAAGAAAGGCGAACTGACTGCGGTCCTCAGGGGCATGGGTCAGCTTACGCCGGAGGAAAGGCCCCTGACAGGCCAGCTTGCAAATGAAATCCGGAGCTTCATTGAAAGTATGCTGGAAGAGAAGACAAAAATACTGCAGGAGAAAGATCGCCAGGCAAGGCTCGGGAAGGAAACCATCGACGTGACGATGCCAGGAAGAAGGCGTTTCCTTGGAAAGAAGCATCCGCTGAGCATAGTGCTTGATGAAATAAAGGAAGTGTTCATCGGACTCGGATATGAGATTGCCGAGGGACCTGAAGTGGAACTGGATTATTACAATTTCGAGGCTCTGAACATTCCGGCCGGCCATCCGGCAAGAGATACGCAGGACACTTTCTTCATAAACGGAGATATCCTGCTGAGGAGCCAGACATCACCGGTACAGATAAGGGTCATGGAAAAGAAAAAGCCTCCTATAAAAATCATATGCCCGGGCAGGGTTTACAGGTCTGACGCTGTTGATGCGACCCACTCGCCCATATTCCACCAGGTGGAAGGGCTGGTCGTGGACCGCGGCGTGACGATGGGCGACCTGACAGGAACACTCCAGTTGTTTGCAAGGCGCCTGTTCGGAGAGAATACGCGGATAAGGCTGAGACCACACCATTTCCAGTTCACCGAGCCCAGTGCAGAAGTCGACGTTTCGTGCTGGGCCTGCGGAGGCAAAGGATGCAGGATATGCAAGGATGCAGGCTGGATAGAGATACTCGGTGCAGGAATGGTCCATCCGAACGTATTGAAGTATGGCGGGATAGACCCTAAGGAATACAGCGGTTTTGCATTCGGGCTGGGAGTCGAGAGGGTAGCCATGTGCAAGTTCAATATTGATGACATGAGGCTGCTGTATGAAAACGACATGCGTTTCCTCAGGCAGTTCTAGCAGTTCCGGGCTTCGGCCAGGTGCTGACGGATACCGGAACAGTGTCCGCGGCACACGCATGGCAGACCGGACTTCAGAATGAGAAATCCGAAACAAGCTGCCTTGTGCGATTGTATGAATGAGTCGCTTAACGCGGATAAAATACGCAAGGAAGGGAGATAGTCGAGATGAAATTACCGTTGAAATGGTTGAAAGATTTTACGGACATAGATGTAAGCCCGAAAGAATACGCCCATGCCCTGACCATGTCGGGTTCCAAGGTGGAAGGCTGGGAAGTGCTGGGTTCCGAGATAGAAAAAGTGGTCGTAGGGAAGATCCTTTCTGTTGAGAAACATCCTGATGCAGACCGCCTGCAGGTGTGCCAGGTCGATGTTGGCAATGAAACCATCCAGATCGTGACCGGCGCGACCAATATAAAAGTGAACGACCTTGTCCCTGTGGCACTTGATGGTTCGAGCCTGCCTGGAGGAGTAAAAATAAAGAAGGGCAAACTCCGTGGCATGGAATCCGCCGGAATGATGTGCTCCATTGCGGAACTCGGGCTGACGAAGGATGATTACCCCAACGCAGCGGAGGACGGTATATTCATCCTGGAGGGCGACCCGGCTCCGGGTACCGATATAAAGGAATACCTCGGCATGAACGATACCGTGGTGGAATTCGAGATCACATCCAACAGGCCCGACTGCTTCAGTATCATCGGCCTGGCGAGAGAATCGGCCGCCACATTCGGGACATCCTTCAGGATACCCGAAGTCACTGTGAAGGAACTCGGAGAACCGATAGACGGGAAGGTTTCAGTTGAGATAAAAGACTCCGACCTTTGTGCACGTTATGCCGCAAGGATAGTTGAAAATGTGAAGATAGGCCCGTCACCGCGCTGGATGCAGCAGAGACTCAGGGCGGCAGGCATCAGGCCGATCAACAATATAGTTGACATAACAAACTATGTCATGCTCGAATACGGTCAGCCCATGCACGCTTTCGACCTGGAGAACCTGAAAGGGCACAGCATTGTCGTAAGAAGGGCAAAAGACGGGGAGATCCTGCGCACTCTGGATGGACAGGACAGGAAGCTCGACAGCTCGATGCTCGTGATTGCCGATGCTGAGAGACCGGTGGCTGTGGCTGGCGTCATGGGCGGTGAAAACAGTGAGATCACTGATGAAACTACGACCATACTGTTCGAATCAGCCAACTTCGACGGCATATCTGTACGTCTGACAGCAAAGAAACTAGGCATGAGGACTGAGTCTTCAAGCCGTTTCGAAAAAGGGCTGGACCCCGAGAATGTCATAAATGCGCTCAACAGGGCTGCCCAACTGGTGGAGGAAATGGGAGCGGGCACTGTATGCAAGGGGATCATTGACTGTTATCCGAAGAAATATAATAGAAAGACCATACCATTCAACCCGAACTTCATCAACGGACTGCTCGGGACCGACATCAGCGCCGAATTGATGCTCGACATATTCAGGCGCCTTGAAATCGAATACGACGAGGCGTCTGGCACAGTGATCCCTCCGACCTTCAGGCCTGACCTGGAAAATGAGGCGGACCTTGCCGAAGAAGTGGCGAGATTCTATGACTATAACAACATAAAGCCTACATTGCTCGAAGGCAGGGCTGCGACCATAGGAGGCAAGACAAGGAAACAGAAGATAATGGATCTGATCAGCCAGACGATGTTGTCGTGCGGCCTTTCGGAGACATACACCTATTCGTTCACGAGCCCGAAGGTGTTCGATATGCTGAACCTGCCGGCGGACAGCCCGCTGAGGAATGCCATCGTCATATCTAACCCGCTCGGCGAGGACTACAGCATAATGAGGACAACGACGATCCCGGACATGCTGAAAGTGCTCGCGACCAATTACAACAGGAGGGTCGGAGAGGCAAGGCTGTTCGAGATGTCCTATGTCTACATTCCCAAGAGCCTGCCGCTGACTGAACTGCCTGATGAAAAACCGGTCCTGACCATCGGTATGTATGGAGAGAACGCCGACTTTTATGACCTTTCGGGTATCATCGAAGAGCTTATGGAGGCGCTGGGCATAAGCGAGTACGAACTGGAGCCTGTGAAGGACGACCCGGTATTCCATCCCGGCAGGACAGCCCGCCTGACAGTAAAAGGCGAGAGCGTCGGCATACTCGGCGAGATCCATCCGGCCGTGGCAGAGAACTTTGAAGCTGCGGAGAGGAACTATATCGCAGTTATCGAGGCCGAGCCGCTGGTCAGACACGCGTCAACGGAACGCGAGTACAGGCCGCTGCCCAAATTCCCTGCTGTAACGAGGGACATTGCCGTGTTGGTGGATGAAGGCATACCAGTAAGGAACATAGAAAAAATCATAATCGACAGGGCGGGCAGGATTTTCGAGGATGCAAAACTGTTTGACGTTTACAGGGGCAAACAGGTGCCCGAAGGTAAAAAGAGCGTCGCATACAGCATCACGTTCCGGGCACATGACAGGACGCTGACCGACGAAGAAGTGAACAAGGCCATGGACAAGATAATGAAAGCGCTGTCGGACGAACTTGGAGCGCAGCTGAGGATGTAAGATGGC
>JAKOPX010000211.1 GCA_029778665.1 Bacillota bacterium
CGTGCACGGTTCCCTGACTGCCGGTGCTTTAACTACTACATTTACCGCATCCCAGGGATTGCTGCTCATGATACCGAACATCTACAAGATCGCCGGCGAGCTTCTGCCGGGCGTCTTCCACGTAAGTGCCAGGGCGGTGGCCAGCCATGCACTCTCGATATTCGGCGATCATTCGGACGTCATGGCATGCCGCCAGACCGGAGCAGCGCTGCTGGCTGAAGGCAGTGTCCAGGAAGTAATGGATCTTGCACCTGTGGCACACCTGAGCGCGATTAAGGGAAGAGTTCCTTTCATCAACTTCTTTGACGGCTTCAGGACGTCTCATGAGATCCAGAAGATAGAAGTTATCGACTATGATGACTTCGCAAAGCTTGTTGACTACGAAGCGGTGAAGGCATTCAGGAAGAGATCGCTGAACCCTGAGAGGCCTTCGGTAAGAGGTACCGCGCAGAACCCGGACATATTCTTCCAGGCCCGCGAGTCTTCCAACGTATACTACAATGCGCTTCCTGAGATCGTAGAAGAATACATGAATAAAATAAGCGAGCTCACAGGCAGGAAGTACGGTCTCTTCAACTACTATGGAGCGCCGGATGCCGACAGGATCATCATCGCGATGGGTTCCGTATGCGAAACCATAGAGGAAACCATAGATTATCTCATGGCAAAAGGCGAAAAGGTCGGTGTCGTGAAGGTACACCTCTACAGACCGTTCTCGGCAAAGCACCTGATAAAGGCTATCCCGGAGACAGCAAAGAAGATAGCTGTACTCGACAGGACAAAAGAGCCTGGCGCGCTCGGAGAGCCGCTGTATCAGGATGTATGCACCGCGCTGTATGAAAACGGAATGTCTCCTGTCATAGTGGCAGGACGTTACGGACTGGGTTCAAAGGATACCACACCTGCCCAGATCGTAGCAGTGTATGACAATCTGAAGTCTGACAATCCGAAGAACCACTTCACCATAGGCATAGTCGACGATGTAACGAACCTGTCGCTCCCTGTGGGAGAAGAGATCGATACGACGCCCGAAGGGACAGTAAGCTGCAAGTTCTGGGGATTCGGATCCGACGGTACGGTAGGAGCCAACAAAAACTCGATCAAGATCATAGGCGACCATACCGACATGTATGCACAGGCATACTTCGCTTACGACTCCAAGAAATCAGGCGGCGTCACCATCTCGCACCTGAGATTCGGAAAGAAGCCCATACATTCAACATACCTTATAAAGCAGGCGGACTTCGTGGCATGCCACAACCCGGCATACATCGGCAAATATGACATGGTGAGCGACCTCAAGGAAAACGGGACATTCCTGCTGAACTGCGGATGGTCCGCGGAAGAACTCAATGAGAAGCTGCCTGCCGATATGAAGAGGATCCTGGCAAGAAGGAACATCAAGATGTATACCATAGATGCCGTATCAATAGCCAAGGAAATCGGGCTCGGCAACAGGATCAACATGATCATGCAGGCTGCATTCTTCAAGCTTGCCAACATAATTCCTCTCGACGATGCAGTCAAATACATGAAAGATGCTATAGTTAAGTCATACGGCAAAAAAGGCGAAAAAGTCGTCAACATGAACTACCTCGCGGTAGACAAAGGTATCGAGGCACTCAAGAAGGTCGAGATCCCGGCAGAATGGGCAGATGCCGTCGACGAAGCTGCGGCCGCAAAAGATGTGCCTGAGTTCATCAGCAATATCCTCGAGCCGATGAACAGGCAGGAAGGGGACAAGCTGCCCGTAAGCGCATTCGTCGGCAGGGAAGACGGCACGTTCCCGTGCGGCACCTCCAGGTATGAAAAGAGAGGCGTTGCAGTGGATGTACCCGAATGGCTGGCGGATAAATGTATCCAGTGCAACCAGTGCTCATACGTATGCCCGCACGCTGCGATAAGGCCTTTCCTCCTCGATGAGGAAGAGGTCAGGAACGCCCCCGAAGGTTTCGAAACGAAGAAAGCCATCGGAAAGGGATTCGAAGGACTCGAATTCAGGATGCAGGTATCGGCGCTCGACTGCCAGGGCTGCGGAAGCTGCGCGAATGTATGCCCTGCAAAGGAAAAGGCACTTATAATGAAGCCTCTCGATACCCAGATGGACCAGGTAAAGAACTGGGACTACGCGATGACGGTGAAACCGAAGAACCCGATGGGACCGAACACCGTGAAGGGCAGCCAGTTCGAAGAGCCGCTGCTTGAGTTCTCCGGAGCATGCGCTGGCTGCGGCGAGACTCCGTACGCAAAACTCGTTACCCAGCTGTTCGGAGACAGGATGATGATAGCTAACGCTACGGGTTGTTCTTCGATCTGGGGAGGCAGTGCGCCGTCGATGCCGTACTGCGCTAACAAGAACGGCTGCGGACCGTCATGGGCCAACTCCCTGTTTGAAGACAACGCTGAGTTTGGATATGGAATGTACCTTGCTGTGAAGCAGATCAGGAACAAGATCGCAGACAACTGCAGGAAGCTTGTTGAGATGGAAGTGCCTGCCGAACTCAAGGAAGCTGCCAATGGCTGGCTTGAGAATATGAATGATGGCGACGGATCAAAGGCAGCATCCGCGAAGCTGAAGGAAGCCCTGAACGCGTTCAGGAGCAATGTCGGCGACGAAGCAAAGGCATTGGTGGACGAGATACTTGAGAACAGTGAGTACCTTGTAAAGAAATCCGTCTGGATTTTCGGCGGAGACGGTTGGGCATATGACATCGGCTTCGGCGGGCTCGACCATGTGCTGGCTTCCAATGAGGACATCAACATTCTCGTTTTCGATACCGAAGTATACTCCAACACCGGCGGACAGGCATCCAAGGCAACTCCTTCCGGAGCAGTGGCACAGTTTGCTGCATCCGGCAAGAAGACCAAGAAGAAGGACCTCGGCCTGATGGCAATGTCCTATGGATATGTATATGTCGCACAGGTGGCTATGGGCGCGAACCAGTCGCAGCTCATAAAGGCGCTGATCGAAGCGGAGAAATACAACGGGCCTTCGCTGATAATCGCCTATGCACCGTGCATAAACCACGGCCTCAGGCTCGGTATGGGACAGTCGCAGCTTGAAGAGAAGAACGCTGTAGAAGCCGGTTACTGGCACCTCTACAGGTACAACCCGATGCTGAAGGAAGAGGGCAAGAATCCGTTCATACTGGATTCCAAGGAGCCGACAGCATCATACAGAGACTTCATAATGGGCGAAGTCAGATACTCTGCACTGACGAGGACATTCCCGGATATTGCAGAGCAGTTGTTCGAGCAGGCTGAGAAAGACGCGAAGGAAAGACTTGAGTGGTACAAGAAGCTTGCCAGCGGCTGAACCTGATGCCCTTTACTATCAGGGGACGATGACCGGATGCCTGCAGGGTGCGCAGTTCGAAGTGCCTGGCAGGCGCACAGTCCGGAATCAGACTCAAAAACAACCCAAAGCATGAAACATGATGAAATTGCTGGTTGTGGCCGGCGGGTGACAGCATTGATGCGATCATTCGCCGGTTTTTTTATTGTTGAAAATCGCCATAAGAAGGGTGCGGAAATTCAACCGTTGCAGGCATCTAAGACTGATCATCTGCTTTATGGATTCTGTATAACGCTGCGGGTGCCTTTGTTTTACACTTCTCTATTGGCACACAGATTCCAATGACCAATGTTGGTTGTTTGCTGCAGACAGAAACTCTGATGCTCCAGTCCCTGTTACCCTAAAACTCTTTGTCTGCATGATCGCTGCCTTCTATATGAGTCTGCGGGAGCATATAATTGATTGAACTGTTTATGCGGATATGATAAAAGTGCAGCCGGGATCGGACGGAGGGAGCGCAATGCAGGGGATTGAAAAGGAATTGGCACAGTGTTTCGGAATCGACGTTAAAAGCATTTACCCGTATAAGGATGCATACGTCGCGGTCACATCTGCAGGGAAAAAACTTGTCAAAAGGGTGATGTTTTCACCGGAAAGACTGAAATTTGTGCACGGAGCCAAGGAGCACCTGGTAAATAACGGTTTCACCGGTGTGGACAGGTACATTGTCACGCAAACGGGAGAGCCCGGCTTCTGGTGCGGTGATTTCCTTTACGTGATGACAGATTTTATCGAAGGTCGCGAAAGCTGTTTCGACGATGACGAAGACCTGGGAAAAGCGGCAGAGGCACTGGCTGCAATGCACAGGGCTTCTGCAGGCTATGTGCCGCCAGAAGGCAGCAGGGCGCGGGATGACCTGGGAAGGCTTCCTGCATATTTTTCCAAGCGCCTGAACGACATCAGGAAGATGAGAAAACAGGCCAGGAAAGGAAAAAGCCGTTTTGACCATCTTTTCCTGCAATATGCCGACTATTTCATAGGCATGGGTGAAAACGCAATGGAGCGTCTGTCTTCATCGTCCTATGATGCCCTGGTCGACAGGACGAGAAACGAAAGAACGTTCTGCCATCATGATTATACCCACCATAACATATTGCTGGACGGCAGAAGGGTGACAATCACGAACTTTGACTACTGCTGTTTTGAACTCAGGGCATATGACATAGCTAACCTTATCAGGAGGAAAATGAGAAGATGCAGTTGGGACATCTCGAAAGCGGAACTGATAGCTGAAGCCTATAATAAAATTTCACCCCTTTGCAGGGAAGAATTTGAAATTGTAGGGATCATGCTGGAATTCCCGCAGAAGTTCTGGAGAGTCGTCAACCGCTACTACAACAGCAGGCGCAGCTGGTCGGAAAAAGTCTTCATGGGAAGACTTGAAGAAGTCATAGAGGAGACGAGGCCTCTTGAGGTATTCCTGAAAGCGTATGACAAAGTTTTTCTATAGTGTGTGCATAATCTTACAGCACTTTGCAAAGATTCGCTCTGCACAGGCAGGCTGACAAAGCCTGGGCGCATATTACCCCGGGTGCCTGTGCAAAGAGATTCTTCAGACGATAAAAGATCATTCAGATAACAAAACGGTCATTCAAAACAGCCCGGTTATGCTTCCGTCTTCATGTATGTCTATTTGTTCTGCGGCAGGGACTTTCGGCAGTCCGGGCATCGTCATTATATCGCCGGTGAGGGCGACTATAAAGCCTGCGCCCGCCGATACCCTGATCTCACGCACGTTTATATCAAAGTTTTCGGGCCTTCCAAGCATTTTTGGATCGTCGGAAAGCGAGTACTGCGTCTTGGCCATGCAAACCGGCAGATCATCCAGCTTCATCTCAGAGAGCTTCCTGATCGTCCTTTCGGCTGCGGATGAGAAAGTTACGCTTCTTGCCCCGTAAATTTCCCTTGCTATGGTCTCTATCTTTTCTTTTACGGGAGCTTTCAAATCGTACAGGAACCTGAACCGGGAAGGAACATTATCGAGCAGGTCAAGCAGCTTCTCCGCCAGTTCCCTGCCGCCTTCGCTGCCTTTTGAGTATACCTGTGAAAGTGAAGATTCCACGCCAAGATCTCTGCATTTGTCCCTGATATACTCCAGCTCTGCCGGCGTGTCCGTATCAAAGGTGTTGATTGCCACGAGTACAGGTACGCCGAACTTACCCAGGTTCTCTACATGCTTTTCGAGATTCGGGAAGCCGCGCCTGAGCGCTTCAAGGTCCTCTGCGGCGAGTTTTTCCTTTGGAACTCCTCCGTTGTATTTGAGGGCGCGCACGGTAGCCACCAGTACTGCTGCGTCCGGTCTGAAACCGGCCAGCCGGCATTTGATATCGAAGAATTTCTCGGCGCCCAGGTCTGCACCGAAACC
>JAKOPX010000212.1 GCA_029778665.1 Bacillota bacterium
CAAGGCCGTCGGCATTCATGACGGTCTTGTCCGGCTTCAGCACTATCCTCGCGGCGTCCCCGAAGGAACTCTGCATATCGGTGGCGACAATGCTGCCATTTTCATCGTACGCTGCCGCCTTCAGGACACCTTTCCGGTAAGGTATCTTCCATCTGCCGCTCAGCTGTTTTCCCCTGACATGGTCTATCTCACGAAGGCCCAACGATTCGTCGTTGAAAAACAGTTCGACCTTCGGAGCGTTCGAGTATACTATCACGTCTATTATCTGGCCTTCGTTGAAGTCCCAGTACGGCAGTATGTGGACCATCGGGTCCTTCCTGTAATCGGTCCATGCCGACCGGTAGAGGTAGAAATTGTCCTTTTTGAAGCCCGCCGTATCGATCTGCCCGAAGTACGAGTTTTTCGTGAAATACGGCGTCGGCTCGCCGATATAGTCGAAGCCTGACCATATGTACTGTCCGGCGCAGAATTCTGCGTCCCTGTCCTCTATGATGTTGTACTGGGCGTTTTTTGCGCCCCAGGAAGTGGTACAGTTGTCAAGCGACGAGCATTGCTCGTCCTCGTGGGTCATGACCGTAACGTCCGCGGGGAAATGGTATATGCCCCTGCTCTGGACCGTCGACGCGGTCTCGCTGCCGTAAATGGCCCAGTGCGGGTATTTCCTGTGATGCTCGTGGTACAGCGGCTCAGCATAGTTGTATCCCACAACATCCAGTTCTTCGGCGCACTTCTGCGCATTTTCCCATCTCATGTAGTTGGAGCCGATGGTGACGTAACCGTTGCATCTGGGATCGTGCCTCCTCACGAGGTCCCTCAGCTTCTTCGTGATCTCAAGCCCTCTTTCGTCCACATGTGTGTCATATATCTCGTTCCCGATGCTCCACATGATGACGCTGGGATGGTTCCTGTCCCGCCTTATCCAGCTCGCCACGTCTTTTTCGCACCACTCGCTGAAGAACCTGGCATAGTCGTACTCGGTCTTTTTCCTCTCCCACATGTCGAAGGCTTCGGACAGGATCAGCATGCCCATCTCGTCCGCCAGTTCCATAAGTTCAACTGCCGGCATGTTGTGCGCAGTCCTTATGGAGTTGACCCCCATTTCCTTCAGCATGGATAACTGGCGCCTCAGCGCCGCCCTGTTCACTGCCGCTCCAAGGGCGCCAAGGTCATGGTGCTGGCATACCCCGTGGATCTTCACATGCACATCGTTCAGGAAAAACCCCCTGTTGCAGTCGAAGCGGATCGTCCTGAATCCGAAGTTCTGGATGACGGTATCCATTACTTCACCATCCACTATAAGCTCTGATCTCAGCCTGTACAGGTACGGATCCTCAAGGCTCCACAGCCGCGGCTGCGCCACACGGATCACCTGGCTGTCGGTGACTATACCGGGTGCCAGTGCCGATTTCTGTTCAGACACGGCGACCACATGGCCGTCAGCGTCTGTTATGGTATGCCTTACCACAGCGTCCCTGCCGGTTCCCGCCGCCGCGCTGCGGTATCCACCCATGGCCGTGAGGCAGGTTTCGCCAATGTTTACTGCTGCGCTCCGGCATTCTTTATTTTCCGGTCCGCGATCCCCCCCAGTATCAGCCGATCCGCGATCCTCTCCGGCATCCGCAGGCCCCGGATTCCCGGCAAAATACGCATTTCCGCGGTCATTCCCGTCTT
This sequence comes from Bacillota bacterium, assembly GCA_029778665.1. GTDB lineage: Bacteria > Bacillota > Clostridia > Acetivibrionales > DTU013 > DTU013. Next base: position 1,672 of record JAKOPX010000212.1, read on the forward strand.
CCGGTCCGTGAATTTTCACGCTGACAGCCTTTCCGGGGGTTTCCCATGCCCCTGCAGTCCGACTGCCTTTCCTGGCATCCGCCGCACCGCTGAACCTGCAGGATTCGTCAATGATCTCTGCGTCCACTTCCACCTTCCAGCCTTCTTCGCATTTCCCGGCTGATATATAGATGCCGTCGGAAACAAAATGGGCCGGATCCCGTGTGATCAGCCATACATTGCGGTAAATGCCCGCCCCGGAATACCACCTGCTGTTGGGGCTCTGATATACTGCTCTTACCTTTATCTCATTCTCGCCGGGCACGAGATAGTCCGTTATATCGAACTCGAAAGTCGAATACCCGTATTTCCATTCACCCACCGTCTTACCGTTGACAAAAACCGTGGAATCCATGTACACGCCTTCGAAGCGGATACTCACGACTTTCCCTTCGGTGCCTTCAGGAACGAAAACTTTCCTGTACCATCCTTCACTTGTTTCGTAGAGATTGCCTGTGTCATAGATCAGCCAGTCGTGCGGAATGTCGACATCAGACCACCCGGTCCCTTCCCGGTCCAACGCTTCCGGCGGTGTGCCCGGTTTCTGCTTCGTGAATTGCCAACCATCATTGAACAGCCTTCTCATCATGGTTCTGTTCCCCCGCTTAAGAATCTGTACCTCCGGCCAAACAGACATGTTAAATGCATCCACAAGTATACTATAGCACACAAGCTTTCAAACAGGTATGGACTAATGCTGTTTGGATATGGCAAAAGAAAGTTGTATGGCAAATATTCAGCCGGCATCAGAACAATGCCGGCTGCACGTTCAAAAATAAAGTAAACTGCAAGCGGTTTAACACCTGGACCTGGTACAATCACGTTTTTATTGCTGCAGATCGCTGATCTTCATGCCTGTGGCTTCTTCTGCCCGTAATAGGCGTTGGGCCCGTGCTTCCTGAGGAAATGCCTGTCCAGCAGGTACCCGTCTATCGGCCCGACATCAGGGTTGATCACAAAAGTGTTGAACGCCATCTTTGCCACTTCTTCCAGGACGACTGCATTGACGACGGCGTCATGGGCATCCTTGCCCCAGCTGAACGGGCCGTGGCCGCTGACCAGCACTCCGGGAACATGCAGCGGGTCGATGTCTGCGAATGTCTCGACTATCACCTTTCCCGTATTGCTCTCATATTCGCTTTCTATTTCTTCCTTTGTCAGCTTCCTGGTACAGGGTACGGGTCCGTAGAAATGGTCGGCATGGGTCGTGCCCAGGGCCGGTATGCTCTTTCCTGCCTGGGCCCAGCTGGTTGCCATCGTGGAGTGGGTATGGACCACGCCTCCTACTCTTTCGAACGCCTTATATATCGCTATGTGTGTCGGCGTGTCTGAAGAAGGCCTCAGATCCCCTTCGACCTGTTTGCCGTCCAGGTCCAGCACGACCATGTGTTCCGGCCTCATCTCGTCATAAGGCACGCCGCTCGGCTTGATGACTATGAGCCCGCGCTCCCTGTCGATGCCGCTTACATTCCCCCAGGTGAACACGACCAGACCGTGCCTGACCAGGTCAAGATTTGCCTGTAAAACCTGTTCTTTAAGCTCCTTCAGCATAATTGACCTCCAAATCCTGCCGCCTCATTTCCCCGAAACCGACTTTTTGATCTCTTTCAGCCGCTTCATCACATCGTTGGCGCCCCTGCCGAAGTAATCATGCAGTATCTTGTACTCTGCGTAGAGCTTTTTGTATATTTCCACGTTTTCAGGGATCGGCCTGTAATATTCTTCCTTGACCTTCGACATGCATTTTGCAGCTTCGAAAATGGTATCATATCCGCCCTTCGCCTTTCCTGCAGCCACCGCGCCGAACATGGCGGAACCCAGCGCCACGGTCTGCGGTGATGCGGATATCCTTATCTCCCTGTTGGTCACGTCGGCATATATCTGCATCATGAATTCGTCCTTTTCAGCTATGCCTCCGCATGCATAGAGTTCCTTTATCGGCACGCCGCTGTTCTCGAAGGTTTCGATTATCATGTTGGTACCGTAAGCCGTAGCCTCGATAAGCGCCCTGTAGATCTCTTCAGGCTTCGTGTTGAGCGTGCATCCAAGCAGGACTCCCGTCAGGTCGGCATCGACCAGCACCGACCGGTTGCCGTTCCACCAGTCGAGAGCGATGAGGCCGCTTTCGCCCGGTCTGAGCTTCTTTGCCTTCTCCCTCAGGTATTTGTGGATGTTGACTCCAAGCTGCTTTGCCTCTTCCTTATATGAGGCGGGCAGGCAGTTTTCGATGAACCATTCGAAATGGTCTCCCACGCAGGACTGTCCCGCTTCGTAACCCAGGAATCCGGGGATTATGCCGTCTTCGACAACGCCGCACATGCCTGGGACGATCTTCTCTTCGGTTCCAAGTACCATGTGGCAGGTGGATGTGCCCATGATCATCAGCATCTTCCCGGGTTCCACGATGCCTACGGCAGGTACCGCCACGTGGGCGTCCACGTTTGCGATCGCCACGGCCGTGCCCGGCAGGAGACCGGTCATTTCAGCCATCTCCTTCGTGAGTTCTCCTGCTTTGCCGCCCAGCGGATAAATGTCCCTGCTGAGTTTCTCGTCCACCAGGTTTTCCAGCCTCGGATCGAGGGCTTTGAAGAATTCCTTCGGCGGATAGCCTTCGCGTTTGCTCCATATAGCCTTGTATCCGGCAGTGCAGCTGTTTCTCCTCTCATTGCCCGTAAGTTTGAGAACTATCCAGTCAGTCGCCTCTATGAATTTGTCGGCCGCCTCGTAGATCTCAGGCGCCTCGTCGAGTATCTGCATTATTTTGGGAATAAGCCATTCAGACGATATTTTGCCGCCGTATCTCTTCAAAAAGTCAAAGCCCATGGATTCGGCTATCTCATTGAGCCTGTTCGCTTCCGGCTGCGCAGCATGGTGTTTCCACAGCTTTACATAAGCATGCGGGTTCGATTTGAAC
>JAKOPX010000213.1 GCA_029778665.1 Bacillota bacterium
CTGAGAACCGTCCCCACAGAGCTGTCCTCCCCGCTCCGGTAATCACTCGAGCCTGAACAGTGTTCGAGTTCTCTGGAACAGTTTTATTTTCCGGGATTTTTACCTGAATTTTGAGAACTGTCCCTGATTTTGGAGAACTGTCCCCATCTTACATTTCCCCCGGGTCTTGAGAACTGTCCCCGATTTCGGAGAACTGTCCCCGATTTCGGAGAACTGTCCCCATCTTTCCAGGAACCGCCCGAATTCGTAGAACTGTCCCCCTTATTCGTAATTCTCCCTGTACCTCGCGTAGAACTCCTCCAACGTATACCTGTGTTCCGTCGCGCCCCGGTGTTCGACCGCGTACACCGCCGAAACGCTGGCATACCGCCCCATCGTTTCCAGGCTTGCACCTTCAAAGTATCCTTTCAGCAGTCCTGCCCTGTAAGCATCGCCTGCGCCTGTCGGGTCGACCACTCTCACGGGCCTGGCTGCCGGGACCCGTACGGTCTCGCTTTTTGTCCTGAGCTCTGACCCTTTTTCGCCAAGAGTGATCACGACGATCTCAACCCTTGCAAGTATGTCGCCCATGGTCAGGCCTGTCTTTTTCCGCATCATTGCATACTCATACTCATTGAAAATGGCGATCTTCGCCCCAAGTATACCCTTGACAAGATCCTCCGGCGCGAGCCGCGGTATCTGCATTCCCGCGTCATACAAATAGGGTATCCCGATCCTCTGCAGTTCATCACACCATTTGCTGATTGCAGCAGGTTCGGTCGGTGCTATTATCACCATGGATGTATCGTCCATAGGTATTTCGCGCATGCTTATACGCACGTCATACGCCATTGCTCCCGGATAGAACGCTGTTATCTGGTTCCCGGAAAGGTCGGTGTTTATAAAGCAGGAAGCCGTAAAATCATCTTCCCGGATCCTTACAAGGCTTGTCCCCACACCGTTTTCCTCGAGCCACTGCCTGTAGCTTCCGAAATCGCTCCCGGCAGTTCCGAGGATCTCTGCCTCAAGGCCGATGAGTGCCAGGTTGTAAGCAATGTTGGGAGCCGTTCCTCCGCGCACTTTTTTCAGGCTTTTGACAAGGAAACTGACATTCAGCTTGTCGATACTGTCTGCAATAATCATTTCACTGAAGTACCCGGGGAACTCCATC
>JAKOPX010000214.1 GCA_029778665.1 Bacillota bacterium
CATGAGCCGTTCGAGCCTGATAGTCACCGTATAGCCTTTCTGGGTATAACATGAAACGACTTCCCTGACAAAAGCCGCACCCAAATGCGACAGGATCGAATCCAACTGTTCCAGCAGCGACAACTTTTCACTCTCAGTATAATTGGTAACGAAGGTGATGTTCATCCCGTATTTTTTCTGCAATGCCGATGACATCTCCTTAGAAGTCTGTGCGGCATAAACCGGTAATGAGCACATAAAAACTAATAAAACAAGCAGGGAAGATATGATCTTTTTCATCATACCGACTCCTCCAAAGAAATATTACGGCAAACCTGAACGATAATGCCGAAAAACCATCATGCTGACTTAAGTTTATAATACCATCCAAAAATAGTTATCGTCAACATAATCAGCCTGATTATGCAATAAAGAACACGTTGTGAAAAACGCTGACAAGTCATGAAACGCCCGGATTTTTCCATTATATCATCTTTTTTTGCAAACGTGCTGACTTTTCGCGCATTGCATTATTGCACAAAAAACTGCCCGCCTCATCGGCGGGCAGTCCGATGTCATCGCCAGTCAGTTCGGAATTTTAAAATATGCGTCTTCACACAGCATTTGCCTCTCAGAATCCATTTCAAAGGAAACCTGGAAGTCAACCCTGTATGTCTCGCCCGGGACGAAATCCTTGGCTGAAAGATCAAGTCTTTCATTTACCGTGAATTTTCCGCCGCCGCTTATTGTCTCATCCTTTATAAGGGCTATGGATACCGGATATTCTTCAGAATACCTGTATACTTCATTTCCGGCTTCGTCATATATGGCGAAATCGAAATACGGATAATACAAAGTAATCGTGATATCTTCGCTGGTATTGTTCCTCAACTGGAATTCCAGATCAAGTGCATTCCCGTCGACATCAGCTATAAGTGCCGTACTCAGAGCGTTGCTTTCCATGCTGATGCCATCTGTCTTTTTGTCTGAAATATTAATTGTCTTCGTCGCCTGATCCCACGTCACTTCCTTGCCGAATAATTCTGCAGCTTTCCTCAGTGGCACATATGTGGTGTTATTGTACATAAAGTGGTCGAGATCGGTTTTTTCCCCGTTGTACAAAATATTAAGGGAGTTGAGCAGGACCTGGATGTTCGAATTGCCGAATGCATGCGCAGCACCCAGCGCCAGGAAGCATAACATAACTGCCAGTAGTAGTGACATTCTTTTAGTGATCCGCGACATGTGTATCCCTCCAAAATAATATTTTTTACGGCTGTTTTTCTGCGTGCCGTCATATAGAAAACGCTTTTGCCATCCAAAATGTTGCACTCTCCATAATTAAAATAAAAAAAGCCGGTTGTATCTCAACCGGCTTCTTACACCGAATATCACTGTAAAATCACTCGGACCTCAAAGCAACGACAGGGTCTTTCCTGGCCGCACTGCGGGAGGGAATGATGCCTGCGATCAGTGTCAGCAGCATGCTGATCACCACGAGGGCAACAGCGATTTCAGGCGGCAGGTATGCCGAGAGGTTGCTGAGCCCGGTCAGATGATGGAGTATCATGTTGATCGGTATGCACAGCAAATACGTGATCAGTACGCCCAGCAAGCCTGAAGTGAACCCGATGATAACGGTCTCCGCATTGAACAGGCTCGACACATTTTTCTTCGACGCGCCTATGGCCCTGAGGATGCCGATCTCCCTGGTGCGTTCCTGCACGGAAATCAGCGTCACAACGCCTATCATGATGGACGATACGATCAGCGAAACCGCGACGAACGCGATAAGGACATACGTGACCGCGTTTATGATCGTAGTCACAGAGGACATTATCAGTCCGACATAGTCGGTATATTTTATTTGCTTCAGCTCGTCTACGCCTTCATTGTACTCTGCGATGACTTCTTCTATCACATCCTTGTCGGCGAATGACGACGCATACAGGTTTATAGCCGCCGGGTTGCCACGGTCGACAAGGCCAAGCTTTACAAGGTTGTCTTCATAGGTTGAATCCGAATAAACCACCAGTACATCATAATAGGCGGCGCATTGCTCTTCCGTGAACTGTCCCATTGCCATGTCAAGCGCTGCCGCAAGCTGGCCATCAGTCATGGCGCTCATCTGCTCCGCGGCTCCGGCGGCATATTGCGCCCTGAATTGCTCCTCAAGCCCTTTCGCGAGCAGTTCCTGAAGTTCCTGATCGCTCATGAGCGCAATGTACTCTGCTATCTTTTCTTCCGCCATCCCGGTCTGTTCCGCGATCGCCGGGGCAATCGCCGCTTCCATGTCGGCACGCGTCATGCCGGCGAGTGTACCGGTGACGAATTCCCTCACCGTTTCTTCCGAAGGGATGCTCATGATTTTTCTGTATGCGGCCGCTTTGCCGGCAGTGTCGAGCGATGAGACATAATTCCTGAATTCTTCTGCCTTCCTGTCATCGGTCAGTTCCCCATCGGCTACCCTGAACGGCAGCCCGGTGAAAATGTCAGTGGACGGATCTGCAAGCTGCGCCTTTGCAGCTTCAGATTCTTTCGCCCTGTCGATGATATGATCGGTCAGTTTGCACGTATAGCCTATAGACGCGTTCGTCATCGTGGAAATCGTATCTTCAGACGGCTTTGCTATACCTACGATACGGAGTTTGAGCGCATTGTCGTACAGGTATTTTAGTCCTGCTTCGGATTCACGAAGATCGATGTATGTCCCCGTCTTTTCGTCGTAAGTGTAGCAATCGCTGTTGAGGATCGTCCGGAAATCCATATTGCATATATCTTCGTATGACCATTTCCTGATTTCATAGTCCACGGTCTTCTGGTTGAGCGCCGCATCCATAAGTACCTCGATCTCTTTTTCAGACAACAGCCCGAGCGAGTAAAGCGTGAGATCGTCTATCTCATTGTTCTCATCCACGAAAAGCACGAGTTCGTCATATTCGGACGGCCATCTACCGTAAATGATGTCGTACTGTTTTTCAGTAACGCTGTTGACCGGTCTGCCGCCATCTCCCGGTACAAGTTCCTTCCAGAGTGCCATGGACTGCTTCATTAATGAATCCGTACGGCCCATGACCGTCTGCTCCCTCAGTGCCAGCATCGTCGACATATCCATGGCGGCGTATTTTTTCATCACTTCCATCATCAGCGTCTGCCTGTCGGAACGGATGATGTTACCGTCCACATTCTTCGTATATATCAGCAGGTCCAGGTCATAGGAATATTGCACGCCCGACAGCGCGGAATGCAGCTTGCTGTTTTCGTCGGCCCGCTGTGCTTCTATGAATTCTTTGAAAGCTTTCAGGTCATTTTTCTGTGAATCCACTGAATTCATCGCATTCATCATTTCGTAAATCATTGCCTTCTGATAGACTGCATCGTCCTCATGCTCGGAAATCGATTTTGCCTTCCCGAGGAACGTCGAGATCAGCGAG
>JAKOPX010000215.1 GCA_029778665.1 Bacillota bacterium
GGATGGATAATATCCCGGACCAAAACATCATTTATTCCTCTCCTGTTGCTGACAGGAGCCGGGATAGTATCTTCCCTCACATCCATCCTGATCGCACTGGAGTCAAAAAAACTGTTCGATTCTGCGCAGTTCGGCATTATAGACAACCTGCTGGTATCAGCCCTTGCGATCGTCGGTATCGTTATGCTCCAGACACTGATGCAGTCATTTTTGCGGGTATACTCCACAAAAATATCCGTCTCATTGTCAAACAAACTCCGCCGTGATTACTTCACAAAATTGTCAAGGGCACGCTGGATCGAATTTGCAAAGTATCATTCGGAAGATCTGCTTACGAGGATGACAAACGACCTGGAAACGGTAGTAAGTGGCGTAACGCTGGCTGTTCCTTCTATAATCGGGCTGTTTTTCACCCTTTGCGCTTCAGCCGTCGTCCTTTTCATATTCGATCCGTACCTGGCGATCCTCGCGTTCATTCTGGGTCCGCTGTCAGTGATCATGACACGTGTTTTCGGCCGCAGGCTGTCGGAATACCACCTGCGCCTGCAGGAAACCGAGAGCGAATCAAGGAGCTTCATACAGGAACGGCTCAAGAACATGCCGGTCATCAGGGCATTCAGGCTCGAAGGCAAAAGCATCTCCATGCTGTCCTCACTTCTAGATAAAAAGCTCAGCCTGGTATTGAAAAGAAGCAAAATAACTGCCGTTTCATCTGCCCTGCTGACCCTTTCCTACTGGCTCGGATTCCTTTTGGCAATAATATGGGGTTCGATACAGCTGTCCAGAGGCAACGCGACCTTTGGTACGATAACCGTCTATCTCCAGTTGGTGGGAAGAATACAGGAGCCATTCGTAGAGATGGCCTATGCGGTGCCGCAGATAATCATGATGTATGTATCTGCCGGAAGGCTCATCAGCCTGTATGACATAGAAGAAGAATTCCCGTCATCGGAACAGCTCTGCTGGGCATCTGCCGGTATCCGTGCGGAAAACCTGGTCTTCAGGTATGACAAAGATACACTGGTGTTCGATAATGTGAGCTTCGACATAAAGCCCGGCCAGTTCGCAGCAGTCACCGGCGCATCCGGCGAAGGCAAAACGACGTTCATACGGCTGCTCCTTTCGTTGCTCGAGCCTGGAAACGGAACGCTTTCATTCTATGATCCGGTCACCGGCGAGTCCGTCCCCTCAGGACCATCGACACGGTCGCTGATCTCATACGTACCCCAGGGCAACACATTGTTTTCCGGAACGGTAGCTGAAAACGTGATGCTCGGGAACAGTGACGCAACGCCTGAAGAAATCATTGAAGCATTGAAACAAGCTTGCATCTGGGATTTCATAGAAACTTTGCCCGATAAGGCTGAAACAAAGATTGGAGAAAACGGGTACGGCCTGTCTGAAGGCCAGGCCCAGCGGATCGCCATAGCAAGGGCGCTGGTCGGCAGAAAACCCATACTGATACTCGACGAAGCCACATCAGCGCTGGATGCGGCAACCGAACTGGATGTACTCAATTCCCTGGCATCCCTGGAACCGCGTCCGACATGCATCATCATAACACACCGCAAGGCGGCACTGGATTTCTGTGACAGGATATTCACAATAGAAAAGGGCTGCATCAGCGAGAGAACCGATCGCTGATACAGCCCTCCAAATGCGTGATAAGGGTGACATAAGCACCATCAGCTTACATCAACAGCATTGCCTTCATCAACGTATCCGAAAATATCTGCGGCATTATTTCTGAACAAATCATCGGCTTTGTCCTGCCCTACCCACTTTACCACCTTTTTATATGCTTTTGTGTACCATACTGAATACCCGTAAGGTCGATGGGCATCAGATGCGACAAATGACGCCTTTCCCTTCTTTATCAGTTTCCTGGCAAAACGTTTCGCCCTTCCGCCATTTACGCCTGTAATACTTGCCGCATCTATCTGCATGAGGCATCCGGCATCGAGCAGTTCCTCAAGCATCTCCCTGTCACGGCCAAGCCTCCTGCACCTTTCCGGGTGGGCTATTATCGGCACGAAGCCCTGTAACTGGACCCTGTATACCAGGTCGGGAGTGTACGAGGGGACAGAGTCAAGTGGCAATTCCAGCAGAATTAACTTCGTGCCTGCAAGATCCAGTCCGCTGAAATCCCGGGGCATCCTGCCAGGATAATGATGTATTTTTACTTCATATCCCTTCAGCAGCTTAATGCCAAAACGCAGTGCCTCATTCCGCACTGCGTCAAAAACCTGGTCGATCATTCCGTTTTCATGGAGTTCCCGGGAATAATGGGGCGTGGCTATTATCGTCCTGACACCGGCCTTTTGTGCCTCGGCCAGCATCAACTTTGCTGCTTCCAGTGAAGAAGCCCCGTCATCGACCCCCGGCAGAACATGAGAGTGGATATCGATCATCGCTGATCCTCACTTAAACTGCAGCATCCCCAGTTTTGCTGCGTCTCTTTGATTTTCTGCCGTAATAGTAATCATAGTCGTAATAATAGTAACTCCTGAACTCTCTGCGCGGTATCTTGTTTATCACTACGCCAAGTATCCTGGCATTTGCCTTCTCAAGCTGTTCTTTTACCATAACGGCTTTCTTGTAATCAACAGTATTATATTCTATCAGCAAAATGGCGCCGTCCGTCAGCGACGCAACGATAGCTGCATCTATCATGCTTCCGAGAGGCGGTGTATCGATTATCACATAATCATACTTCTCCTTCAGGACTGACAGCATCTGCCTGAACCGTTCCGTTCCAAGAAGCTCCGCCGGGTTCGGCGGTTTTGGACCGCACACCATTACATGAAGGTTTTCGATATTGGTTTCACAGATGGCTTCGTCAAGCTCCACCATCCCGGAAAGGTAATTGGAAAGTCCCACATTGAACCTGGATGTGACGTCTTTATATGACCTTGGCTTTCTCATATCCGCATCCATATGCAGTACCTTCTTGCCATCCCTGGCCATCGACACAGCAAGATTGATCGAAGTAGACGACTTGCCCTCATTCGGTATGCAACTGGTAAGGCATATCGTCTTGACAGCCTTGTCCGTATTGCAGAACTGTATGTTCGTCCTCAGCGTCCTGATGGCCTCTTCCACTGCATCACTAAGCTTGTTATTTATCATTACCTTTTCGCTCATTTTCTTCTCTCCTTATCCACCACGTTTACGGGAATGCTGCCTATTACACTGAGCCCAAGATGGTGTTCCACGTCTTCGGTAGTTTTTATCTTGGTATTCAGGAAATCCAACAGTATAACAAGGCCAACCGCAAACATACCTCCGGCAAACGCAGCCAACACCGTATTCCTCATCTTAGCCGGGCCTACAGGTGTTATCGGCACCTGTGCCCTGTCGATAATATCGACATTCTCTATGCGGTACAACTCAACAATGACGTTTGAGAATTCCTCCGCCAGAATATCAGCTATCTGCGCTGCCTTCACCGGATCATTGTGGGTCACGGTGATAGCGATTATCCTGGTATCATTCACCGCCCTGATCGACATCATATTTCGAAGTGCATCATGCGTCAGGCCAGGATCGTCTAATTTTTTGAGAACGGCATCAGTCACACGATTGCTCGTTATTATAGCTGAATACTCGTAGATTAGTACCTGCCCTGCCGCAATATCCTCCAGCCTCAAAGCTGATTCATCCTGCTGAGCACTGCTGGTCAGGCCGGTGATAAGCAGCGTAGTCTCAGCCTGATAGACAGGTTCTAAAACATAGAAATTCATGTAGCCAGCTATAGCGCCAGCAGCCACAGGTACCAATATAATGAGCCAAAGTTTCTTTAAAATTACCTGAATGTACCTTTTGATTTCCATACGATACTCCTTTAGTAATGTAAATTATATTAAGATTTGTATCATTTTACATTATACATCACTTTTTAAATGTATTCTATACAAATTATTCATGCGATTTATTCTTAATGAGTCCAAGCTGTTTTAGCAACAAGCTGCGTTCAGCATATATTTCTGTAGATTTCTTAGGTCTAAATATCGCTATTTTCTCTGATATATCTATATCTCTTCGAACGATTGTATAAATAAATCTGTGGATCCAAGCGAGCGGCAGGAGCATTCGATACTTTTTCGCATATGCAAACCTTACGTCCAGTTTATCTGATCTGGGAAAAACCAAAGCCAATAGTGTTCGTATTTTTTGCCCAGATGTCTTTACTTCAGAACCCTCGGAGTAGTAAATCATTCTGTTGGCTGTTATTCGATCATAGTTTTCATTTCCATAAGCACCACCATTAAACACATCTAGAATAAAATTGATTATAGTATCATTCATTCTTTCGTCACATTCCCATCCTTCCGGCACATTCAACCCGAACAACTTATGGCATGCCTCAAATAACGCACGAGTGAATATCTCCAGATCCATTGCCTTTATATATCTGGCAAATACGTCCCAGTTAATTTCTCGACCGTATGATTGAATAAACAAAACCAAGTCGCAAAGTTGTCTCAAACCAAATCCTGCATTTTTAAAGTGAGCTGCCACGTGTAGTACAAGATATGTTATGTGGTCCGTAAAGCCAAGGGTAAATACATCCACTCCAAAAACTTTGACAGGTATTAAATTTGCCCATAACTTTTTCCCAAATTCAGTTGAATTTACAAATCTACCAGCAGATATCAATGACTTATGGACCTCGATGGGCTTTAAGTATGAATGAGAATACTCTGCATCCTTATCTTCTTTTCGAGCTTTTTTATATCCTTCATTCTTCATAATCTCCGTTACATTATCTATTTCTTCAGGTCTGACCAGCACATCATAATCATTCATGGAGCGAAGCCAGGGCTCACTATAGAGGTCACGGATAAACAAGCCCTTCAATATAACTACAGAAATTTCCGAATCGACAATCTTCTTTAATACCTCTCCAAATGCCAGATCATTTCTTTCCTGTTCCGTTATCTCTACGAGGCATTTTTTCCTCACTGAATCTTTGATATAATCAGGAATCTGAATCTCAGGGTATTTCAGAATAAAGTAATGCAAAATGGGTATTATTTTGTGTCTGTCGGCTTCTTTAACAACAACATGCCAGTCAATTTTGGTGCTAAATGAAAGATTAGCCTTTCTTTTCATTATGACAGCAGACAGTATTTCAATTAACATTTTCTGGTTAACGTCGAGAAAATTCATAACTTTTTCTATCCTTCTCAGTAGTTGAACTAGATACTGCTTATTTCTATAATATGCGGTCAACTAAAACGCTACACCGTGATATGGCATGCAAATACATCTCATCCTAATCCCGAAGAAATAGATCTCTTGTATATACTTTATGTTTGACATCTTCTAATTCTTCACTGTATCTGTTTGCTATTATAATGTCTGATACAGATTTGAATTCTTCCA
>JAKOPX010000030.1 GCA_029778665.1 Bacillota bacterium
CCCGCTGTCCGGTAACAGCATGCCGGTAAGCAGTTTCATCGTTGTGCTTTTGCCGGCTCCGTTGGGCCCGGCGTATGCGACGAATTCACCTCTTCCAATCGAGAATGAAATGTCGTCCAGGGCAGTTATCTTCAGCTTTTCAGGCTTTATGAGGTTCCTGAGCAGCCCCTTGCCCGTATTGTCACGCTGCCACTGTATAAAAGTCTTTGTAACATTTTTGACGTTAACGGCGAAATCCGTATGGTACATACCTGTTTGAGCCTTTTGTAACATAATGTTTCAGTCCTTTCCTGAAGAAATATCCGGCTGCAAGAGCCAGGATCAATGCATATGCAAAAGGATAATACTCCTTGAGGCCAAGAGGAGGCTTCCCCAGAAGGCATAAGGCAGGGAACCATGCCATGAGGCCTTCCGGCAATATTGTAAGCAGAGGTACCTGGATGCAGGCCGGCATCCCGGATAACGGGAAGGTGCTCAGCTGCCATGTGCCCTCGATGGCGGTGGTCGCAATTTCTTCGGCTGCCACCGGTGCATAGAATGCAGCGGTCGAAACGAAGTATGCGCGGGCGACGATCGTTACCATGGTCACTGTCAGATAAATGACCAGCATCACGATCCACCATACCGTTATCTGCAGCTGCAGCCGAATAATCGATATTATCAGTAAAATACATCCTGCGATCAGGTTGCTGCTGCCCGTGAACGGTCCGAAACCACTGGTCAGCAGCTGCACCTTCAGTGAATTTGGCTGCATGAACAGGTGCTCCAGTTGCCCGCGGCCTATTATGCGGCTGATGTGGATGTTGTTGCCTGATCCGAAAAGAATGAATATGCCTGTTATGATGGTGGAATAAGCCATCATAAACAAAACTTCATCGACATTCATGCCGCCGATGCCGCCGAATCGCAGGGCAATAAGCCAGACGCCTGAAACAACGGATATATTTGATATCATATCGGCTGTCATTGCTGCTATGGCGTATTTCGTATCTCTCAGCAGCCACAGGAGATCCATTTTCGCTGAGATCGCAAATAAGCTGAGTACCCGCTTCAGCTTTTTCCTAGCCTCCATAGCTCACCATCCCTTC
>JAKOPX010000216.1 GCA_029778665.1 Bacillota bacterium
ACCTGTATTTGAATATACGGAACTGTTCCAGAGAGGTGTCGGAGATACCACTGATATAGTCCAGAAGGAAATGTACACCTTTGACGACAAGGGAGGCAGGAGCGTCACGCTCCGCCCTGAAGGAACGGCCGGCGTTGTGCGCAGCTATATCGAAAACGGAATGTATTCGCTGCCGCAGCCAATCAAGCTCTATTATGACATTACAGCCTACAGGTACGAGAATGTTCAGAAAGGACGCTACAGGGAGTTCCACCAGTTCGGTGTCGAGGCCTTCGGCGCTCCCGGGCCGGAGATCGATGTGGAGGTCATCAGCCTGCTTTACATGTATTTCAAAAAGCTGGGGCTGAAACAGACCGGCCTTAATATAAACAGTATAGGCTGTCCTTCCTGCAGGCAGGCTTACCATGAGAAACTGAAGGATTTCTTCAGGCCCCACCTGGACGAACTGTGCGATGACTGCAGGAACAGGTTCGACAGGAACCCGCTGAGGATAATCGACTGCAAGAATGAGAAATGCAGGAAACTCATCGACGGGGCGCCGCTTTTGCTGGAAAGTCTCTGCGACGAGTGCCGCACCCACTTCGATGGCCTCAGATCAGGCCTGGACAACCTTGGCATCAGGTACACGATCGATCCGACGATAGTCAGAGGACTTGATTACTATACCAGGACGGTTTTTGAATTCGTTTCGGAGAACGGCGGATCCCAGGGCACGATCTGCGGCGGCGGCAGGTATGACGGACTGGTCGAGGCGTGCGGAGGCCCTTCAGTGCCGGGCATAGGATTCGCGCTTGGAGTGGAGCGCCTGCTTATGGAGCTGGATGCTCAGGGAGTGGTTATCGAGGAGCCGCCGGCGCCGGACATATATATAGCGACGCTGGGCAGAAGGGCCGTGGACCTGGCGATGCAGATGGTCTACGAACTCCGGAGCTACGGGGTGCAGGCCGAGACCGACCTGATGAACAGGAGCCTCAAGGCCCAGATGAAGTACGCCGATAAGAAGAGGTTCTCATATACGATAGTGATAGGCGATGATGAGATCGAGGCTAACAAGGGCGTCCTGAAAGATATGAGGACCGGGGATTCCAAGGATGTCAGCCTTGATTCCA
>JAKOPX010000217.1 GCA_029778665.1 Bacillota bacterium
AAAGCAGCAAGGTGTTTTCAAAGAACCTCATGAAAAAATACGGCATCCCCACCGCTGCTTACGAGGTTTTCGAAAATGACAGTGACGCCCTGGACTACCTGAGGACATGCAGTTACCCGACGGTGATCAAGGCCGACGGGCTCGCTCTTGGCAAAGGAGTCATCATAGCCAACGATTTTGAAGAGGCGCAGGATGCCGTCCGCAGCATAATGTCCGACAAGATATTCGGAAATGCCGGAAACAGGGTCGTCATCGAGGAGTTCCTCACCGGCACCGAGGTTTCGATCCTCGCCTTCACGGACGGGGAAACGCTGGTCCCGATGATCAGTTCGCAGGACCACAAGCGTGCAATGGACGATGACATGGGGCCGAACACCGGCGGCATGGGCACGTTCTCGCCCAGCAGGATCTACACGGAAGAAGTGAATGAATGGTGCATGAAAAACATATTCATGCCCACAATAGAAGCTATGAGGAAAGAAGGCCGCAGGTTCAAAGGCGTCCTGTATTTTGGCCTGATCCTGACGTCGGACGGCCCGAAGGTGCTGGAATACAATGCAAGGTTCGGCGACCCGGAGACCCAGGTGGTCCTGCCTCATCTGAAGACGGACATAATCGACATATTCGGGGCCATCATCGATGAAAGACTGTCGGATATAAACATCGAGTGGGAGAACAGGTCCGCCGTATGTGTTATACTGGCTTCCGGCGGATATCCGGGCAAGTACAGGACGGGACTGGAGATCACGGGCATCGAAGAAGCTGAAAAAGATCCGTCGGTGACAGTATTCCATGCCGGAACGAAGCTGGAAGCAGGTAAATATTATACAGCGGGCGGCAGGGTACTGGGAGTCACGGCTGTGGCAGACACTATCGACGATGCCCGCGCAAAGGCTTATGCCGCGGTAGGAAAGATAAACTTTGAAGGGATGCATTACCGCAAAGACATTGGTATCAAGAAGATGTGACGGGCGGTGTATCCCTGGAACAAGGAAATAAACGGGCACGGCTATGGAAAACTTGAACCGGAACGGCAAAACTGAATATAAACCCAAAAGGATCGGCATCATGGGCGGGACGTTCAACCCGGTCCACAACGGCCACCTTATCATCGCAGAAGATGTCCGCGAAAAGGCAGGCCTTGACAGGGTCCTTTTCATCCCTTCGGGCCAGCCTCCTCACAAGCCGGGCAGCGAAGTGGCGGATGCGGAGCACCGCTTCGAGATGGTGAAGCGCGCTGTTGCTTCAAACCCGTACTTCGAGGCTTCGCGCATCGAAGTGGACAGGAACGGTCCGACATACACGATAAATACGCTGCTGGAACTCAGGGATGCATACGGCGATGAGACTGCGATCTTCTTTATCATAGGAGCAGATGTGGTACCCGAACTGGTGACATGGCGGGAGTACGAAAAAGTATTCCGCCTCTGTGAATTCATCGCGGTACTTCGTCCCGGCTTCGATGAAACTGAATTCAGCGAAACTATACGCCGGCTATCGGCTGAAAAAGGAGCCAGGATACTTCCGGTACGTTCGCGCCTGGTGGATATATCCTCTACGGACATACGCGAAAGATGCAGGGACGGGAGATCCATAAAATATCTTGTCCCCGGGCCCGTCGAGGAGTACATCGTCGGGAAAAGCCTGTATAAATGACCGGAAACATTACTATACAGAGGGTTGTACGTAAGATGCTCAAACTTGATGAAATGGCAAAAAAACTGCAGCAGATGCTCACACCGAACAGGTTCAGGCACTCGGTGAACACAATGGAGACGTGCATCCGGCTCGCGGAAAAATATGGAGCGGATGTGGACAAGGCCGCGATAGCCGGCCTCATCCATGACTGCGCCAAGGATCTTGATAATGATGTGATTTTACCGATGTGTGAGAAATATGGTATCATTGTGGATGAAGTGTCGGGATCGCAGCCGAAACTGCTCCATGGAGAGATCGGCGCACATATGGCGAAAGAACTCTTCGGCATAGACGATCCGCAGATACTGGACGCCGTAGCCGACCACACTCTGGGAAGGCCGGGGATGGATGTCATAAGCAGCATTGTGTTTATTGCGGATTACATCGAACCGGGCAGAGACTTCGAAGGAGTCGGGGATATAAGGCGGGCTGCGGAAGAGAGCCTTGAAAAGGCCATAGTCATCGGGATAAACAGCACTATAAGGCATGTGCTGAAGAAAGGGCAGCTGCTGCATCCGCGGTCTGTAATGACGCGCAACTGGGCACTGCAGAAGCTGAAGGAGAAAGAGCAGGAGCAGCAGCCATAAAAAGGACCAGAACGAAACGGACCAGAAACAGAAACGGACTCATCCAGGAAATGCAGCACCAACAGAAGATAAACGAAAAGAACGATCGGAAGCATTCAAAAGCAATCAGAACCGGAAAAAAGGTCAGGTGTCAGTCCAATGGCAGGTAAAAAGAAAAAATCCGTCGCAGGCATGTTGTTCTACACATTCGGCACGATACTGCTGCTGACATTGCTGATCATATGCATCATAAACTTCCTCAGGGACGGAAGACCGTTCGGATGAAGACTCCACGTGAAGCTGTCCAGAACGATGAGACGGCAAAGGGTCCTCACAACGACGGGAACCAGCAGTCTGCCGGAAACCTGAAAGATTATCCCGGCAGGACAAAATTACAAAAGCAAGTGTCAACATAATATATACTAAACCAGATGGGGGAAACTGCATGAAGGCATACTTTACCGAACAGACAAACTTCTACGGCAGCAGCAAACCATCCGAATTGCTCAGGGAATTCGGCAGTCCGCTGTATGTCTACAATGAGTCGATACTGCGGCAAAGGTGCCGCGAGATGGCCGGACTGGTCCCGTATTCCAACTTCAGATCCAACTACTCCATAAAAGCCAATTCGAACCTGGAACTGCTGAAAATAGTCCGGGAAGAAGGGCTCCACGCGGATGCCATGTCGCCCGGCGAGATACATGTTCTGCTTGCTGCCGGATACAGGCCGGAAGAGATTTTGTTCGTTGCCAACAACGTTTCGGCCGAAGAAATGCAGTATGCCATCGACAAAGGCGTCGTTGTGAGCTGCGATTCGCTGTCCCAGTTGAGACAGTATGGCAGGCTCGATCCGGGCGGAAAGGTCGCGATCCGTTTCAATCCCGGCGTAGGAGCTGGCCATCACGCAAAGGTGGTCACCGGAGGCGAAAATACCAAGTTCGGCATCAATCCGGAGATGATCGATGAAGTCAGGGCCATCCTGAAGGAATACCGCCTAAGGCTCGCAGGGATCAACCAGCACATAGGCTCGCTGTTCATGGAGCCGTCCCGTTATCTGCAGGCAGCAAAGGCACTGCTGGACATCGCGTCGAATTTCGAGGATCTCGAATTCATAGACATGGGCGGCGGGTTCGGCATCCCATACCGCAAGCAGGAAGGACAGCAAAGGCTTGACATCACGGAGACGGGCCGCGGTATCGCACAGCTGATGGAAGAATGGACATCGAACTACGGGAAAAAGGTCAGGCTGAAAATAGAACCCGGCCGGTATGTCGTCGCGGAATGCGGAGTGCTGCTGGGCACGGTGCACGCTGTGAAGCAGAACGGCAGCAAGACCTTTATAGGAACTGATATCGGTTTCAACGTGCTGATACGCCCCGCAATGTACGACTCACACCATGACATCGAGTTTTACCGAGATGACGTCATATTAAAGACCGAGACACAGGTCGCGACCGTGGTCGGAAATATCTGTGAAAGCGGCGATATATTGGCGAAAGACAGGGAAGTACCGGATGTTGTCGAGGGGGACATGATCGGTGTAATGGATGCCGGCGCATACGGCTACTCGATGGCCTCAAACTACAACAACCGCCTGAGGCCCGCTGAAGTGCTGATAGGCCTTGACGGCACCCCCAGGCTGATCCGCAGGCGTGACACATTTGAGGACCTGATGCGCGGATTTTTATGAGCGGACAGGGGGAACGGATCCTCCGAAAGCGCCGATGGGAACGTTCCCCATGCCCCGGGCTGAGACAAAGCGCGTTGGCGGTAAATTTTTGATAATTCCTTGACAATGATTGTATGTTAAATTTATAATATATCTATCTTTTACCAAGACACCGCGGGCGCGGCAATCAGGCAATGACAGCAGGGAAACCAGGTCATGGCGGAAGAAGATCCAACCATGTCTGCAGTAAAACTTAATATCCCGGATGAACGGCGAGGAAGCTGGCAGGCGACCTTGTCCGGACGGATCTCTGGAGAGACCATGACGGCGCCGAAGGGGCAAGGCTGAAAGGCTAAACTCTCAGGCAAAAGGACAGAGCTTAACGTATGCATGCATTATGTATGCATTGAGGTCAGGTCTTATCAAAGATTTGATCTTTTATTTTATAATTCGGAGGAATGTATATGCACAAGAAACTCTTCATACCCGGACCTGTGGAAGTTAGGGATGACGTCCTCCAGAAGATGGCCACCCCGATGATAGGCCACAGGACGAAGGATGCTTCGGCACTGCAGAAAAGCATAACCGAAAAGCTCCAGAAGCTGATGTACACCAAAAACATGATCCTGCTTTCGACGTCATCCGGAAGCGGCCTCATGGAAGGGGCGGTACGCTCATGTACGGTCAAAAGGGCCGCCGTATTCTCAGTGGGAGCGTTCGGAGACAGATGGTACAAAATGGCCGTTTCGAACAACGTACCGGCCGACCTGTTCCCGTCGGAGCCCGGGAAACCCACTACGCCGGAAATGGTTGACAAGGCGCTGGCAACGGGCAAATATGACCTCATAACCATCACACACAACGAAACTTCCACTGGAGTCATGAATCCGGTCGAAGAGATCGCGGAAGTAATGAAGAAGTACCCTGAAGTGGTATGGTGCATGGACGCCGTCAGTTCTCTCGGCGGTGTAAAGATAGAAGTGGACAAACTCGGAGTCGATATCTGCATAACGTCGACGCAGAAATGTCTCGGTCTCCCGCCGGGCATGGCGATATGTTCCTTCTCCGAGAAGGCAAGGGAAGCGGCGAAGAAAGTGCAGTTCAGGGGCACATACCTCGACCTGCTCGAACTCTACGAATATATCATCAAGAAAGACTACCAGTATCCGTCGACGCCTTCGCTTTCGCACATGTTCGCGCTGGATTACCAGCTCGACAGGATATTTGAA
>JAKOPX010000218.1 GCA_029778665.1 Bacillota bacterium
CCATCGAATTCCCGATAGACGAGTTCTTCCCGCCGCAAAAAGCAGATTTCCCCGGGGCTGAGGAAGACATCAGGTCTGTTGCGGATGACGAGTGATACGGTCCTACATAAAGGGGTGGCTACGCCATCCCTTTATTGCTGCCCGTTTGCCGGATGCGGCCGGATGCCGGCGCATGGACGCGATCCCTCTCCATGAAAGTGACTGAGGGGGCAGGAAGCCCCCTCAGTCGGACAGATGCATGCGGCCGGTATGAGCGCCATATTTGAGCAGCAGTTGTTCTATATGATGCTGATTCATGATACTGGTTCGACCTGCTCCTGTGTTCAGCTACATGGTTGTTTTCCCCGGTATCAGCAGGCCGATGATCCCATATACGAGGGCGCCCAGTATCGCGCCTGGCACGGTGACATCGTAGCCTGCGACGAAGAACTTGACGACGTAGATTATTACAGCGGAAACAACAAAGCCGATCAGTCCCCTGCCGAAAGGCGACGCATCCACGCCAAGGATCTTCTCTATGAGATAATCAAGGATCGCGATCACGGCAGCGGCAAGGATCAGGGGCCAGATGCCCGATATCGTGAAGCCCGGCGTCAGGAACGCCGTAACAGCGAGCACTATCGCACCGACCAGCCATCTGACGATCAGCTGCCCGATACTGAAGCCCTGCGTTCTTTCAACATTTTCAGCCAATCATATCACTTCCTTTCAAAGGATATATGAAAATGCAAACCGCCGTCAGTTATTATTATTCTTTTGCGTTCATATGTTTATACCGGCAGGGACATCATATTTGTTTACTTTTAGACTAAATTCTGATAAAATGAAAAAACCACGGAAAACTTCGCTCTCCCCGGCTGGAAGCGGAGTTTTTGGCGTAGACGGATGAATTGACGTATTTTGTTGGAAAGGCACGGCATGTGGGTATAATAGCAAATAGGGCCGGATACACGGATCATTTTGTTTAGCGGAAAATCAGAATCGGTTGGCCGACACGGCGGGGAATGAATATGTTCAAAGGTTTGCTGGAAGATGCGAGATCGATAGCCAAAAGGGATCCTGCGGCTAAAAGCACGCTGGAGGTCGTTTTGCTGTACCCGGGATTCCATGTGCTGATTTTCCACAGGATCGCCCACTGGCTGTACAGGAAAAAGGTATTTTTCCTTGCAAGGCTGGTATCGCAGTTTGCGAGGTGTGTCACCGGCATCGAGATACATCCCGGCGCAAAGATCGGCAAACGCCTGTTCATAGACCACGGGATGGGCATCGTGATCGGCGAGACCGCGGAGGTCGGCGACAACTGCACCATATACCACGGCGTCACACTGGGAGGTACGGGCAAGGAAAAAGGCAAGAAAAGACACCCGACCGTAGGCAACAATGTCCTGATCGGGGCAGGCGCTAAGCTGCTGGGACCCATCACGGTCGGGGACAACGCCATGATAGGTTCCGGTTCCGTCGTGCTCAACGATGTTCCGCCGAA
>JAKOPX010000219.1 GCA_029778665.1 Bacillota bacterium
AGGTACATGTCGGATTCTTCTATCCTGACGAATCCTTCTATGGAGGAACCGTCGAACATGCACTGGTTGTTCAGGGCTTTCTCCAGTTGTCCCGCCGTGATCGCTACATTCTTCAGCATGCCGAATATGTCGGTGAACTGGAGCCTTATGAACTCCACTTTCTCGTCCCTGACTATCCTTATGATATCCTCTTTCGTGTATTTGGGCATCCGGTACACCTCCGCCATAATAAAAAACGTTTTCAACCTGATTCTGATGTCGTTCAGGAATGCATTTGCTGCTGGAGCCAGACTGCTTTTGCCGAAACCGGACCGGATATAACAATTGCCGCGAATGGGCCGGATCGAATGCCGCTCAAATCCGGCAGAAATCTACCTCTATTTTACCATGAATAAGAAACAGGGCAATACTTATTTGAGTTTACTGTATCCGGGTTTTCAGGCATTTGCCTTTTAAGATGTTATAATATTATCGCAGGCAGAATTCATACCCGCCGCTCAATTTATTTTCAGGAGGCATGGAAATGCAAAAGGCAAAATATCTCGCAATACTGTTATGCACGGCAACAGTTGCACTGGCTGCAGCAGCGGCGCTGATCACGGTTCCTTTCTCTTTCGCCGGAGCAGCGGAAACTGATGGTACACTTCGGGTAAAAGGAAACAAAATAGTGGATTCAGGCGGGCACGAGGTGCGCCTTTACGGACTGAACTGCCTGAGCCTGGAATGGACGCCCGTCGGCGACAATATGCCGATGGCCGTAGTTACGGCATTTGACGAGTGGGGAGCCAACCTGGTGAGGCTGCCGATGAACCAGGACTACTGGTTCGGACATGATCCGTCCCAGGCAGACGGGGGAGAAGCATACCGCAAACTCATAGCCGAGATCGTGAAAATCGCGCAGGAGCGTAAAAAATACATATGGCTGGACCTGCACTGGTCCAACGGCGGCACCGAATGGGGTGCGAACACGGGGCAGCACAAGATGCCGGACAAAAACAGCCTCGTTTTCTGGGAATCCGTTGCGCAGGAATACCGGAACCATCCCTACGTACTGTTCGGGCTGTACAATGAACCTTACGGCGTTTCATGGG
>JAKOPX010000220.1 GCA_029778665.1 Bacillota bacterium
CTGTCGGAGGAGATACGTAAAGAAATAAAAAGGGTGGTTGACAATACAGCTGCAAATACCGGACTGAATCTCATCATTGCCCTCAATTACGGCAGCAGGTGTGAAATTGCCGCCGCAGCAGCCCGCATGGCGAGGGATGTGAAGGAAGGCAGGCTTGATCCCGAGAGCATCGATGAGAAAACGTTTTCGGATTATCTCTATACCGCCGGGATACCCGATCCGGACCTCGTTATAAGGCCAAGCGGCGAATACAGGCTGAGCAACTTCCTGCTATGGCAGTCATCATACTCGGAATTGTGGTTCTCAGACGTTTTGTGGCCTGATTTCACGAAAGAACATCTGTACCAGGCTATCAGGGACTATCAGAACAGAAACAGGCGTTTTGGAGGGTTGCAGAAATGAAGACCAGGGTCATAAGTGCTATTGTCGCGATAGTTCTCCTCATCGCTGTGCTCCGTCTTGGGGAAACCGCCACGGGCATAGCGGTTTTTGTGCTCGCGGCCATGGCAATGTGGGAATTCTGCATGGCACTGGAAAAAGGTGGGTTCAGACCGGCAAAAGCAGTGAGCCTTGCAGCGTGCCTGCCACTGCTGTACATAGCCCTGTCAGGCATATTTCCACCTTCGGCAGTACTGAGCGGTGACGGAGCTTTGTTTTTATCAGCTGCTTTTGCTTTTTACCTGCTGGTGGCGCTTTTCTGTCTATTGATGTTTTCGGACGGGAAATACAGTATTAAGGATGTATCGGTCACATTGTTCGGCATAATGTACATACCGTTCCTGTTTTCCTTTTTTACACTCACCAGGCAGATGGAAGCCGGGTACCTGTATATCTGGCTCATACTCATCGGAGCATGTGCGACAGATACATTCGCCTTTTTCACAGGCCTGGCCGTCGGAAAGAAAAAAATCGTGCCGAAGATAAGCCCAAAGAAAACTCTTGAAGGGTGTATCGGCGGAGTTGCCGGATGCATTGCCTCGATTATGGTTTTCGGATGGTGCTTCAGAGACGTGCTGGACGTACCGATGATACATTATGCAGTACTTGGGCTTATATGTGGTATAATATCACAGTTGGGTGACTGGTCGGCATCGGTCATCAAACGTGCTGTGGGGATAAAGGACTACGGAAACATAATGCCTGGACACGGAGGGGTGCTGGACAGGATAGACAGCATACTTTTCACTGCTCCCGCCGTTTATATTTACATAAACTTATTTTTTGCATAGAGTGAAGAGTCAAAACCCCGGAAAGGAGTTAGCAATGGCTGAAAACATAGCCGTGCTCGGCTCTACAGGTTCCATAGGAGTCCAGACCCTGGACGTTGCGAGGAACCTTGGCATAAAGGTAAGTGCGCTGACAGCATATTCGAATATAGATCTTCTCGAGCTGCAGGCAAGAGAATTCAGTCCCCGGCTGGTTGCGGCCGGAGATGCCGCTCTTGCAGCCG
Source organism: Bacillota bacterium (assembly GCA_029778665.1). Classification (GTDB taxonomy): domain Bacteria; phylum Bacillota; class Clostridia; order Acetivibrionales; family DTU013; genus DTU013. The sequence goes on from JAKOPX010000220.1 coordinate 1,451, forward strand.
AACTGAGAAAAAGACTGGCCGGCCTGGAAATCGAGGTCCTTGGCGGAACTGACGGGATCCGCGCTGCGGCAGGCATCGATGGCGTCGACACAGTGGTTGTCGCCATAGTCGGCATAGCCGGCCTGCTGCCTACCATCGAGGCTATACGCAAAGGCAGGAAGGTGGCGCTTGCAAACAAGGAGACGCTTGTCACAGCAGGCCATATCGTGATGGCGGAAGCTGAGAAGCACGGTGTGACGGTTTTCCCGATAGACAGCGAACACTCCGCCATTTATCAGTGCCTTGCCGGGAACCGGAGGGAGGATGCGGAGAGACTGCTGCTGACAGCATCCGGCGGGCCGTTCAGGGGGAAGAAATACCATGAACTGACTGATGTGACAGCTGAACAGGCCCTGATGCATCCCAACTGGAACATGGGAAACAAGATAACCATCGACTCTGCGACATTGATGAACAAGGGGCTTGAGGTCATTGAAGCACGGTGGCTGTTCGGATTCACCCCGGACAGGATCAGGGTGCTGATACACCCGCAGAGCATAATACACTCAATGGTGGAGTTCAGGGACGGCTCCGTTATGGCACAGCTTGGGAAGCCGGACATGAGGATACCGATCCAGCTTGCCCTTACATGGCCAGAGAGATGTTCCAACGATTTTCCGAAACTGGACATGA
>JAKOPX010000001.1 GCA_029778665.1 Bacillota bacterium
ACGGATAGCGAACCTGAGTCCTTCTTCCAGAGCTATCGGAGTGATCAGCTTGACGGTGATCTCGACATGGTCGCCAGGCATGCACATCTCGACGCCTTCCGGAAGCTCAGCAACACCGGTAACGTCAGTGGTCCTGAAGTAGAACTGAGGCCTGTAGCCGTTGAAGAACGGAGTATGCCTTCCGCCTTCTTCCTTGGTCAGAACGTAAACCTGACCCTTGAAATGGGTGTGAGGTTTGATCGAACCAGGCTTAGCAAGAACCTGACCTCTCTCGACTTCGTTCCTCTGGATACCCCTGAGCAGGCAGCCGATGTTGTCGCCGGCAACAGCCTCGTCAAGGAGCTTCCTGAACATCTCGACACCGGTAACGACTGTCTTTCTTGCCTCATCCATGAGACCGACGATCTCGACTTCGTCGCCGACCTTGATAGTACCTCTTTCAACTCTGCCCGTAGCAACAGTACCACGGCCGGTGATGGAGAATACGTCCTCAACAGGCATAAGGAACGGTTTGTCCTTTGCTCTCTGAGGCTCAGGGATGTACTCGTCGACTTTGCCCATGAGGTCGAGTATGCACTTGTATTCAGGAGCGCTCAGATCTGTAGCACTGCTTTCAAGAGCCTTCAGAGCGGATCCTCTTATGATCGGGATGTTGTCTCCGTCAAACTCGTACTGGGAGAGAATCTCTCTTACTTCCATCTCTACGAGCTCGATGAGCTCATCATCGTCGACCATATCGCACTTGTTGAGGAATACTACGATATAAGGAACGCCGACCTGACGAGCAAGGAGTATGTGCTCCCTGGTCTGCGGCATCGGGCCGTCAGCTGCAGAAACAACGAGGATAGCGCCGTCCATCTGAGCTGCACCGGTGATCATGTTCTTGACATAGTCAGCGTGGCCGGGGCAGTCAACATGCGCATAGTGTCTGTTCTCGGTCTCATACTCAACGTGAGAAGTGGATATCGTGATTCCTCTTGCTTTTTCCTCAGGAGCCTTGTCGATCTGGTCATATGCCATAAACTGTGCCTTGCCCTGGAGTCCCAGTACTTTTGTGATGGCTGCCGTCAATGTTGTCTTGCCATGGTCAACGTGACCAATGGTTCCAATGTTAACGTGGGGTTTTGTCCTTTCAAATTTGGCTTTGCCCATTTTTTTCTCCTCCCTTGTTCAGTTAGATACTGAAATGTTTTTATATAATTTTACAATTTTATTTCATATGCCGCAAATATTTCTTGAGGCTTGTCTGATTTTTTGCGGCATATTGAATTACTTTGCGGCCTATGCGGAATAACCGCACCATATCAGCCTATTTTCAGCACGGTATCCTGTATGTTCTTCGGGACCTCTTCATAATGGCTGAACTGCATCGTAAAGACGCCTCTGCCCTGGGTCTTGGAACGAAGATCCGTCGCATAACCGAACATGTTTGCCAGCGGGACCCTGGCTGCTATCACCTGTGCTCCTGATCTCTCCTCTATGCCTTCTATCCTGCCTCGGCGGGAGTTGAGGTCACCCATGACATCCCCAAGGTATACCTCAGGAACGACGATGTCAACCTTCATAATGGGTTCAAGCAATACTGGATCCGCTTTCTTGCAGCCGTCCTTGAAAGCCATCGAAGCTGCTATTCTGAAAGCCATTTCGGATGAATCCACCTCATGGTATGATCCGTCAACTAGAGTAACTTTCACGTCAAGCACCTGGTAGCCGCCAAGGACACCGTTCTGCATAGCGTCCTGGATACCCGCGTCGATAGCCGGGATGTATTCCTTCGGGATCACTCCGCCGACTATCTTGTTCTCGAATGTATAACCGCTTCCGGGCTCCTGTGGTTCTATCTCGATGACAACGTGACCGTACTGGCCCCTGCCGCCCGACTGCCGTACGAATTTGCCTTCGGATTTCACAGCCTTTCGGATAGTCTCCTTGTACGATACCTGCGGCTGTCCAACATTGGCTTCGACCTTGAACTCACGCATCATCCTGTCGACTATGATCTCAAGGTGAAGTTCACCCATTCCGGCAATGATGGTCTGACCTGTCTCAGGATCGGTATATGCCTTGAATGTCGGGTCTTCCTCGGCCAGCTTGGCCAGTGCTGCGGCCATTTTCTCCTGCCCGGCCTTGGTCTTCGGCTCTACGGCTACACGGATGACCGGCTCAGGGAAATCCATCGACTCAAGTATGACTGGTGTGTCCTCACTGCAAAGTGTATCTCCTGTAGTCGTATCCTTGAGTCCCACGGCTGCCACGATATCACCCGAATAAGCGACATCGATGTCTTCCCTGTGGTTGGCATGCATCATCAGGAGCCTTCCGATCCTCTCCTTCCTGCCTTTTGATGAGTTGTACACGTATGAGCCGGCATTGAGTTTACCTGAGTATACTCTCAAAAAGCAGAGCTTTCCGACATATGGATCCGCCATAATCTTAAAAGCAAGTGCAGAAAAAGGTGCGTCGTCATCAGCAGTCCTTACGACCTCTTTTTCAGGGTCGTCAGGAGACACGCCCGTTATCGGCGGGATATCCACCGGCGAAGGCAGATAATCCACCACCGCATCCAGCAGCTTCTGCACGCCCTTGTTCCTGTAGGACGAACCACATGTGACCGGTATCATCTGAACTGCAATCGTTGCTTTCCTGATTCCCGCACGTATCTCTTCCGCAGTGAGTTCTTCCCCCGACAGGTATTTTTCCATCAAGTCCTCGTCCTGTTCAGCAACAGCTTCAAGTAAATTGGTACGATATTTTTCAGCAATCTCGATCATGTCTTCGGGGATCGGTTCCTCGTCAAGGACCGTTCCCAGATCGTCAAGATAATATATTGCCTTCATGGTCACAAGGTCGATTATTCCTTTGAAACTATCTTCCTTGCCAATAGGCAGCTGAATCGGGACAGCATTTGCTCTCAGCCTGTCCTTCATCATCTGGACGCAATTGAAGAAATCTGCGCCCAGAATGTCCATCTTATTTACATATGCAATGCGCGGTACATGGTATTTGTCCGCCTGTCTCCATACAGTTTCAGACTGCGGCTCCACCCCGCCCTTTGCACAGAAAACCGTTACCGAACCATCGAGAACTCTCAGAGACCTTTCAACCTCAACTGTGAAGTCAACGTGCCCCGGCGTATCTATAATATTTATCCTTGTGCCTTTCCACTGGCAGGTAGTCGCTGCAGAGGTAATGGTTATACCTCTTTCCTGCTCCTGCTCCATCCAGTCCATGGTAGCGGCGCCTTCGTGGGTCTCTCCCATCCTGTGCACCCTACCGGTGTAGAACAGGATGCGTTCAGTCGTGGTCGTCTTGCCTGCATCTATGTGCGCCATGATACCAATGTTCCTGGTATTTTCCAAACTGAACTGCCTGGGCATGATTGCCTCCTTTCTTTCTCGATTAGTTCTTATCGGATATAAGGAATATCCTGTTTCTATAATTTTTACATATTCGCCCGCTTTATATACTGATCATGCTGCAATATCAGCAAAATCACCAGCGGTAATGCGCAAATGCCCTGTTGGCCTCTGCCATCTTGTGGGTGTCTTCCTTTTTCTTGAAGGCACCGCCGAGTCCGTTGGCAGCGTCCATGATCTCATTGGCCAGTCTTTCCCTCATGGTCTTTTCGCCTCTTTCACGCGCGTAGCCGACCAGCCATCTGAGTGCCAAAGCCTGCCTTCTGTCGGGCCTTACTTCGATCGGAACCTGGTATGTGGCTCCGCCGACTCTCCTGGCCTTGACTTCCAGCACGGGCATGACATTGTTCATTGCCTGCTCGAAAACCTCAAGTGGGTCTTTTCCTGTCTTCTCCCTTATAATGTCGAAAGCGCCGTAACAAATCTTCTGAGCAATACCTTTTTTGCCGTCGAGCATGATATTGTTGATCAGCTTTGTCACGACCTTGCTGTTATAAATAGGATCAGGCAGGACATCCCTCTTGGGTACATGTCCTCTTCTCGGCACTTTACTTCCCTCCTTTTACAGATTACAGGAAAAAACATGAATAACGTTTTCCTGAGGTACTCGGAACCTGAAGGTTCTCGTCAAGTGCGTCAGTTATTGCAATATATAAACCGTTCAACGGATTTATCTATCCAATATGACTGACACTCTTTGCGCTCAGGACCCTACGGTTGCCGGCCATTACTTCTTGGCTGACTTCGGCCTCTTTGCGCCGTACTTGGAACGGCCCTGCATCCTGTTTGCAACGCCTGCTGCATCAAGCGTGCCCCTGATGATATGGTACCTGACACCTGGCAGATCCTTGACCCTGCCGCCCCTGATGAGAACAACGCTGTGTTCCTGCAGGTTATGGCCGATGCCGGGGATATACGCGGTGACCTCGATACCGTTGGTCAGGCGGACCCTCGCAACCTTTCTCAGGGCTGAGTTAGGCTTCTTGGGAGCTACGGTCCTGACTACGGTGCACACGCCTCTCTTCTGAGGAGAATTGGATTCAACAGGCCTCTTCTTCAGAGAGTTCCATCCTCTCAGCAGCGCCGGGGCTGACGACTTATACCTGACAGCCTCCCTGCCCTTTCTGACCATCTGATTGAATGTCGGCAAAACTACACCTCCTCTCGCAATATACATGCAGCGGAAGCACCAACTTCGATACCTACCGCTTTACCAAGCTGCTTCATCGTATCGACATACTCTATCTGGATACCGTTGGCCATGCACAGTTCCTTGAGACTGCCGGTGATCTTTTCATCGGCATCCTTTGCAATGAACACGACTTTTGCATTGCCGTTTGCCACTGCTTTCAGGGACTGCTTGATACCCACGGCTTTATTGCAGTTTTTTAAATCGTCGAGCACGTCCAAGCACCTTTCCCCTCTGTTATCCTTTTTCCGGTCCATATAAAAAGACCGATAAATCGGACAAAATGGGCACAAAAACCCCCTGAATTCGCACTGAATTATTGTATCATCGCCATGGAGCATTGTCAAGAAAAACGTAGCTCAAGCAACGGGGGCCACCTTTATACGGGCATGGTCCCCCCGTATAAAGATGCACCCCCTGTCACCACATATCATTCGCTTACAGTGCTGATGTTTATATCCTTGTATCTGCTCATTCCGGTACCTGCCGGGATAAGCTTTCCGATTATGACGTTCTCCTTGAGTCCTACCAGCGGGTCCACCTTGCCCTTTATCGCCGCTTCCGTCAGCACCCTGGTGGTCTCCTGGAAGGATGCCGCCGACAGGAACGATTCTGTGGCAAGTGAAGCCTTGGTGATACCCAGCAGGGCGCGTTTGCCGGTCGCGGGTCTGAGCCCTTCTGCGACAGCCTGTGCATTCTCCGCTTCGAAGTCGAACACGTCCACCAGTCCTCCCGGCAGCATGTTCGTGTCTCCGGCGTCTTCGACCTTCACCTTCCTGAGCATCTGCCTGATTATGATCTCTATATGCTTGTCGTTGATGTCAACACCCTGGAGCCTGTAAACCCTCTGGACTTCCTGCAGCAGATACTGCTGTACGGCGTTGACGCCCTTGATCTTGAGTATGTCATGCGGGTTGACGGATCCTTCTGTAATCTCGTCGCCGGCTTCGATCCTGTCGCCGTCGTTCACCTTGATCCTTGAACCGTAAGGGATCAGGTAGGTCCTGGTATCGCCGTCATCCGCCGTGACTATCACTTCTCTCTTCTTCTTGACGTCGTTTATCCTGACAGTACCGCTGATCTCGGAAATAACGGCAAGTCCTTTCGGCTTCCTCGCCTCGAACAGCTCCTCGACACGCGGCAGACCCTGCGTGATGTCTTCACCTGCGACACCACCGGTATGGAACGTTCTCATGGTGAGCTGCGTACCGGGTTCACCGATGGACTGTGCCGCAATTATGCCGACCGCTTCGCCGACGTTCACGTCTTCGCCCGTCGCCAGGTTGGAACCATAGCACTTCGAGCATACGCCGTACTCGGAGTGGCATGTGAGCACGGACCTGATCTTTACCTTTCTGATGCCTGCCTTCACTATCTTCCGGGCATCCTCGTCAGAAATCATCGTATCGGCATCCACTATGACCTCTCCAGTCTCGGGATGCACTATCGGATCAATGGTGTACCTGCCTGTGATCCTTTCGGCAAGGCCTTCTATTACTTCGGTGCCGTCGAGGATCTCAGAGACTTCTATACCTTTCCTTGTACCGCAGTCCACTTCTCTTACGATAACATCCTGGCTTACGTCTACAAGACGGCGTGTCAGGTATCCTGAGTCAGCAGTCCTTATAGCAGTATCGGCAAGACCTTTTCTTCCGCCGTGTGATGATACGAAGTACTCGAGAACGCTCAGACCTTCACGGAAGTTGGACTTGATCGGGATCTCGAGGGTCTTGCCCTGCGTATCCGCCATAAGTCCTCTCATACCGGACAACTGCTTGATCTGGCTGATGTTTCCGCGGGCTCCGGACTTGGACATCATGTAAATCGGGTTGAACTGGTCCAGCGAAGCCATGAGTGCCTTCGTAAGCTCTTCACCGGTTTCGGTCCACGCCTGGACGACGGAAGCATACCTTTCGTCCTCTGAGATAAGACCTCTCTTGTACATCTTCGTGATCTGTTCGATCTTCGCCTCGGTTTCATCGATGAATTTCTGCTTGACATCAGGAATGATCATGTCCGAAACGCTGATCGTGATAGCGCCTTTCGTAGAGTACCTGAAGCCGAACTCCTTTATCTTGTCCAGCACGACGGCTGTCTTGGTGAATCCATGCTTTTTGATGCACTTGTCTATGATTTCTCCAAGTTCCTTTTTAGTGACAAGACGGTTGACCTCGAGATCGAAATAATGATCCGGGTCGGATCTGTCAACAAATCCAAGGTCCTGGGGTATTGCTTCATTGAATATGAGCTTTCCGACGGTAGCGTCGATAATCTTCGAAACGGGTTTACCGTCGATTTCCTTCGTTACTTTCACCTTTATCCTTGAATGGAGGGTAACGATGCCCTCATTATATGCCATGATGGCCTCGTCCACGGACGAGAACACTTTGCCTTCGCCCTTGTCGCCTTCCTTCTCGATGGTCAGGTAATAGCAGCCAAGGACCATGTCCTGCGTCGGTACTGTGATGGGCCTTCCGTCCTTAGGCGCCAGCAGGTTGTTGGCGGACAGCATGAGGAATCTCGCTTCTGCCTGTGCCTCTGCTGACAGCGGCACGTGCACGGCCATCTGGTCACCGTCGAAGTCTGCGTTGTATGCCGTACATACCAGCGGATGGAGTTTTATTGCCCTACCTTCGACAAGCACCGGCTCAAATGCCTGTATACCGAGCCTGTGGAGCGTAGGAGCACGGTTGAGCAGCACGGGATGTTCCTTGATGACTTCTTCCAGCACATCCCATACCTCCGGCCTTACCCTTTCGACCATCCTCTTGGCGCTCTTTATGTTGTGGGCCAGCCCGTCATTGACAAGCTTCTTCATTACGAAAGGCTTGAACAGTTCCAGCGCCATCTCTTTAGGCAGACCGCACTGGTATATCTTCAGTTCCGGACCAACGACGATAACGGAACGTCCGGAATAGTCGACACGCTTTCCAAGGAGGTTCTGGCGGAAACGTCCCTGTTTTCCTTTCAGCATGTCGGACAGTGATTTCAGAGGCCTGTTGCCGGGACCGGTAACAGGGCGTCCTCTCCTTCCGTTGTCTATGAGCGCGTCCACTGCCTCCTGGAGCATCCTCTTCTCGTTCCTGACGATTATATCCGGCGCACCCAGGTCAAGCAGCCTCTTTAAGCGGTTGTTCCTGTTGATGACGCGTCTGTAAAGGTCGTTCAGGTCCGATGTTGCGAACCTGCCGCCGTCCAGCTGGACCATCGGGCGAAGCTCCGGCGGGATGACCGGTATAACGTCGAGTATCATCCATTCGGGCCTGTTTCCTGAAAGCCTGAAGGCCTCCACCACTTCAAGGCGCTTTATAAGCCTTATCCTTTTCTGGCCTGTAGCCTCCTCAAGCTCCTTCCTCAGTTCCTTTGAGAGCTGATCCAGATCGATCTCCATAAGGAGTTCCTTTATAGCTTCAGCGCCCATCCCGGCTCTGAATGTATGTCCGAACTTATCGATACTGTCCCTGTATTCCTTCTCCGTCAGGATCTGCTTCTTGGAGAGGGGTGTCTGTGCAGGATCTATTACGACGTATGCAGCGAAGTACAGTACCTTTTCAAGGGCTCTCGGGGACATATCCAGTATAAGTCCCATCCTGCTGGGTATGCCCTTGAAATACCAGATGTGGGAAACAGGAGCAGCAAGCTCGATGTGTCCCATACGTTCCCTTCTCACCTTGGAACGTGTGACCTCAACACCGCACCTGTCGCATACTATGCCTTTATAACGGATCCTCTTATATTTTCCGCAGTGGCATTCCCAGTCCTTCGTGGGTCCGAATATCCTTTCGCAGAAGAGACCGTCCCTCTCCGGTTTCAGTGTCCTGTAGTTGATCGTTTCCGGCTTTTTTACCTCGCCTCTCGACCATTCCCTGATCTTTTCCGGAGACGCCAAACCTATTCTTATAGCATCAAAATTGTTCATTTCAAACATGTCCGATCTCCCTCCTAAAACTCCTCATCGTCAAGGTTGTCAACGAACTCGTCATCTTCAGAGAATATGTCGTCTCCGAGCGAATCATCGATATCATCGGCGCCGGTCGTGATATCGCCGATATCGAAATCGTCGATGTTCAGATCATCGTCGATGATGTCGTCACCGATCTCGTCAAATTCACCGACAGGCGCCTCATCTTCGCGCCCTTCCATGTTGACGCTGAGTTCCTCGGCATCTTCATCGGTGGATTCGCCGATATGGATTTCCTCGCGTTCTTCTGAGTAGACCTTGACATCAAGGCACAAACTCTGGAGTTCCTTGATAAGCACCTTGAACGATTCGGGTATGCCCGGTTCAGGTACGTTCTCGCCCTTGACTATGGATTCGTAGGTCTTCACCCTGCCGACGACGTCATCCGACTTGACGGTAAGGATCTCCTGCAGCGTATAGGCTGCACCGTAAGCCTCGATAGCCCACACTTCCATTTCTCCGAACCTCTGGCCGCCGAACTGCGCTTTTCCGCCGAGCGGCTGCTGTGTAACGAGGGAGTATGGCCCGGTTGAACGAGCATGGATCTTGTCGTCGACCAGGTGCGCCAGCTTGAGCATATACATGTACCCTACGGATACACGGTTTTCAAACGGCTCTCCGGTCCTGCCGTCATATAATACGGTCTTGCCGTCTTCCGACAAACCGGCTTTCCTCAGTGTTTCGATGATATCCTGCTCGGTGGCTCCGTCAAAGACAGGTGTCGCTATCTTCCAGCCAAGAGCCTTCGCTGCATAGCCGAGGTGCACTTCAAGGACCTGTCCGATGTTCATACGTGACGGAACACCGAGGGGGTTGAGCACTATCTCAAGCGGAGTGCCATCCGGCAGGTAAGGCATATCCTCTTCAGGGAGTATCCTTGAAATAACGCCCTTGTTTCCGTGCCTTCCTGCCATCTTGTCTCCGACCGATATTTTCCTCTTCTGGGCTATATAGACCCTTACGATCTGGTTGACTCCGGCCGGCAGTTCGTCGCCGTTTTCCCTGGTGAATACCTTGACGTCGACGACGATACCCGATTCACCATGGGGAACTCTCAGTGACGTATCCCTTACTTCTCTTGCCTTTTCACCGAATATCGCCCTCAGCAGCCTCTCTTCGGCCGTCAGTTCCGTTTCTCCCTTGGGAGTGACCTTACCCACCAGTATATCGCCAGCCCTGACCTCTGCGCCGATCCTGATGATGCCCCTGTCATCGAGGTCTTTCAGAGAATCCTCGCTTACATTGGGTATGTCGCGGGTGATCTCCTCGGGACCGAGCTTGGTGTCCCTGGCCTCTGATTCATACTCTTCTATATGGATCGAAGTGAATACGTCTTCCTTCACAAGCTTCTCGCTTATCAGTATGGCGTCCTCGTAGTTGTAGCCTTCCCACGGCATGAAGCCAACCAGCACGTTCTTGCCCAGAGCGATCTCGCCCTGGTCAGTCGAAGGACCGTCAGCGATGACATCGCCTTCCTCGACCTTGTCGCCTTTCCTTACTATCGGCCTCTGGTTGATGCAGGTGCCCTGGTTGGACCTCATGTATTTGAGAAGCTTGTATACATCCTTCTGTCCGTTCTTTCTGCGCACTACTATCTCATTGGCGGAAACCTTTTCCACAACACCCGATGCACGCGCAATAACGACAACGCCCGAGTCTCTCGCAGCCTTGTACTCGATACCTGTCCCGATGACGGGTGCTTCGGTCCTGATCAGAGGAACAGCCTGACGCTGCATGTTCGATCCCATCAGCGCCCTGTTTGCGTCGTCGTTTTCAAGGAAAGGGATCATTGCCGTAGCGACTGAAACAAGCTGCTTCGGCAAAACATCCATATAATCGACGCGTTCCCTCTCGACCTCGATTATATCGTCCTTGTATCTGCACAGTACCTTCCTGTTTACGAATCTGCCTTCTTCATTGAGCGGCTCGTTAGCCTGGGCGATGATATACTTGTCTTCCTCGTCCGCAGTGAGGTAATGGATCTCATCCGTTACTATGCCTGTAGCCTTGTCGATCTTCCTGTACGGAGCCTCGATGAACCCGTATTCATTGATCCTCGCATATGTGCTGAGCGAGCCGATCAGACCGATGTTGGGACCTTCCGGCGTCTCTATAGGGCACATGCGGCCATAATGTGAATGATGCACGTCACGGACTTCGAAGCCCGCTCTTTCCCTGCTGAGACCTCCGGGTCCCAGTGCGCTGAGCCTTCTCTTGTGGGTCAGTTCAGCCAGCGGGTTCGTCTGGTCCATGAACTGGGACAGCTGGCTGCTGCCGAAGAATTCCTTGATCGCTGCGACAACCGGCCTTATATTTATCAGTGCCTGGGGCGTGACTATGTCGATGTCCTGTATGGTCATCCTTTCCCTGACGACCCTCTCCATCCTGGCAAGACCGATCCTGAACTGGTTCTGCAGCAGCTCTCCTACGCAGCGGAGCCTCCTGTTCCCGAGATGGTCTATATCATCATCCTCACCGATACCATAGCTCAGGTGGACAAGGTAGTTGACGGACGCTATTATATCTTCCTCAGTGATATGCTTGGGGACGAGCAGGTCGACATTCTCCCTGATAGCCCTCTTGAGTTCATCTTTATCCTCATATTCGTCCATGAGCTCTTTGAGCACGCTGTATCTCACTTTTTCCGAGATACCGACATCTGAAACGTCAAAATCGACAAACGCTTTAAGATCGACAGTACCGTTTCCGATCACCCTCACCTTTTTGCCTTCCACGCTGAGGTACACGGAATTGATGCCGGAGTTCTGGATGGCTTCGGCTTTTTCCCTGTCGATATATTCATCCTCTTCAACGAGTATTTCGCCTGTGACCGGGCTCACGATCCTTTCAGCGGACTTGTGACCGGCTATCCTCGAAGCCAGCGACAGCTTCTTGTTGAACTTGAATCTTCCGAATTTGGCGAGATCGTATCTCTTGGGCTCAAAAAACAGGCCCCTGAGCAGCGCCGTAGCGCTTTCGACCGTCGGCGGTTCGCCGGGTCTGAGTCTCTTGTATATTTCAATCAGGCCTTCGTCCTGGGTTTTCGCACTGTCCTTCTGAATGGTGGCCATGACTCTCTCGTCATCGCCAAGGAGCTCGACGATCTGGGCGTCAGTCCCGTATCCGAGCGCGCGCACGAGAACAGTGATCGGCAGTTTCCTTGTCCTGTCGACCCTTACGTACATCACGTCATTGGAGTCTGTCTCGTACTCGAGCCATGCTCCGCGGTTCGGTATGATAGTCGCTGAAAAGAGCGCCTTTCCTGTTTTGTCGAGCTTTTTTGCATAATAAAGACCGGGTGACCTGACCAGCTGGCTTACTACGACCCTTTCAGCACCATTGTAAATAAAAGTACCGTTTTCGGTCATCAGCGGGAAATCTCCCATGAAGATCTCCTGTTCCTTGACCTCTCCGGTCTCCTTGTTGATAAGCCGTACTTTTACTTTCAGCGGTGCTGAATATGTAGCATCCCTTTCTTTGCACTCCTCAACAGTGTACTTGGGATTCTCGGTCTCCAGTCTGTAATCAGGAAATTCGAGAACCAGGTTCCCGGTATAGTCCTGTATGGGGGAAACGTCTCTAAACACCTCGCGCAGGCCTTCTTCCAGAAACCACTTGTAGGAGTTCTTCTGCACCTCGATGAGATTCGGCATGTCCAGGACTTCATCTATCCTGGAAAAGCTCATTCTGGTAGTTCGGCCCAGTTTTACGGGATGTACCATCAATAATCACCTCATAATATTATGACTTGTAAAAAGAGCAACGTTACCTGATAGGCTTGCATTCATGCAATTCAACCGGATCACCGGCCTCATCGGTATGACAGCCGGCATATGTAGCACTTTCCGCTTTCATAGTGAAAGCTATCGGGGCAATATTGCACAGCAATCCGACAGAGAAATCCGATCTGCTGTTATATCGACTCATATATAAATATATATGAATGTGGCAGGATTTCGATTTCATTCGTCAAATTGCCTAAAACCATTAAATAATTATTAACAGTTCTTGTGTATTTTATTCCCCTGTGTTATAATCTATCTGCAAATGACTCCGGTTGCAACCTGAAAAAGCATACAAGTTCAGATTATAACGCAGTTTATAATTCTAGCATACCGCATTTTACTTGTCAACGTGTTTTCACGTTGATTTTTTGATGCATTTTTTCTCCCTCAGCCTCAAAAAAATACCCCGGGCATACCCGGGGCATTTTGTTCCCGGTATGTCCGGGATTTCTTATCGTCGAGGTGATTATTTGATTTCGACTGTTGCGCCGACTTCCTTGAATTTCGCTTCGATAGCAGCAGCCTCTTCCTTGGAAACGTTCTCCTTGATCGGCTTGGGAGCGCTGTCGACGAGGTCTTTTGCTTCCTTGAGGCCAAGGTTGGTGATTTCTCTTACGACCTTGATGACCTTGATCTTGTCAGCGCCTACATCCTTGAGGATGACGTCGAACTCGGTCTTTTCCTCAGCGGCCGGTGCAGCTGCTGCGCCGCCTGCTGCCGGTACTGCTGCAGCTACTGCAACAGGAGCTGCTGCGGATACTCCGAATTCCTCTTCAAGAGCCTTTACGAGCTCTGCAAGTTCAAGAACAGTCAATGCCTTTACATCTTCAATAAGCTTTACAACTTTATCACTAGCCATTTCAAATACCTCCGTAATCTTGAATTGATTTTGATTTTCATTTTTTATATCATATTGCTTTTTTTACGATGCTCATGCGGACTCCTGCTGCTTCTTCTCCGCGATAGCGTTGAGCGCCACTACCAGTCCTCTGATGTTTCCGTTGAGGACATTGACAAGGCCGGAAATAGGAGCATTGAAACCTCCGAGAACCCTTGCGATGAGTTCTTCTCTCGACGGCAGATCAGCCAGGGCCTTAATGCCGTTGATATCCGTCACCCTGCCTTCAACTACGCCAACTTTAAGCTGAAAATGCTCATACTTCTTTGCAAACTCGCACAATACCTTCGCGGGAGCTACAGGATCAGTATCGCTGGATGCCATGGACGTAGGTCCGTTGAGATAGGGATACAGTTCCTCAAGACCGTTCTCCTTGGCTGCGAACTTGGTCAGTGTGTTTTTGACGACCTTGTATTCCACACCTGCGTTCCTCAAAGCACGCCTCAGTTCGGTGTCCTGTTCCACTGTAAGTCCCCTGTAATCAGCAAAGATCATCGTTTTTGCCGATTTCATCCTGCTGCTGATGCTTTCTATGATTTCCCGCTTCTGATTCAGGGTGTGTTCCTTAGGCAAACCATCCACCTCCTTGCATAAATTAAGCCCTTGTATATCTGCATACTGCAGACATGCAAGGGCATTAAGCCATATCGGCAACGGAGCGTTGCTCCGTGTATAAGCTCCTACCTCGGCAGGCCGGCTTTTCGCCGATTATGCTGAAAGCACCTGCTGTCTGCGGTATGTGACATATTCAATTTCAAGGCATTTTAGTCGACCGCTGTCTATAATACTACATTATTTGCCGCTTGTAAAGCTTTTTTAATCGCTTACCTTCTGAGGATTCACCTTTATGCCGGGGCCCATGGTCGATGATACAACTACGCTCCTGAGATACTGTCCCTTTGCGGCAGCCGGCTTCGCCTTGATTATGGCGCGCAGCAGCGTGCGGAAATTGTCAACGAGCTTCTCCAGGTCGAACGAAGCTTTCCCGATCGGGCAGTGTATGATGTTCGTCTTGTCAAGCCTGTATTCGATCTTACCTGCCTTAATCTCGGCAATCGCCCTGGCGACATCCATGGTTACAGTACCGGCCTTGGGGTTCGGCATGAGACCCTTGGGACCGAGTATCTTACCGAG